>JANWIS010000039.1 GCA_025449775.1 Ignavibacteriaceae bacterium | reverse complement strand
TTGCTTCTGAAATGAAATATTATTTTCGCTTAATCCCAGCTCTTCAAAAAAAGATTTTCTATTTAGATTGACTTTATCTTTTTCATCATTAACATTGTATGAAAGATTGAAATAATACGGCCCACTTCTGTTTAAACCCAGTTTAGTACTAAACCCAAATACAATTTCAGTAAAACGGCGGAGGATAAATGGTTTTATAACAAGCATAAATTTGTCCGGGTAACTATCAACAGTAATTGAGAGTATATCACATAAGTAGTATATTAGCACGGTTATATTTCAAACTTCAATTAAGGTAAATATATTGAAAATCCTTGTAACTAATGACGATGGAATCGACTCAGCCGGCATAGTTGCATTAGCAGAATCGTTAAAAGAAATTGCTGATGTAACTGTGATTGCACCTCACGATGAACAGAGTGCAGTCGGACATGGTATTACCATGAAAATTCCTCTTCGTGTTGTTAATTACAAGATGAACGGTACTTTTTTCGGATATGCAGTTGAAGGAACTCCTGCCGATTGTGTAAAGCTTGGAATAAGAAATATTCTTGGTGAATCTCCCGACCTTGTTATATCAGGAATTAATCATGGCTCAAACACAGCTATAAATATTATTTATTCAGGAACAGTTTCAGCAGCAAGAGAAGCAGCAATAATGGATGTACCGGCAATTGCTATTTCTGTTGCAAGTCACGATGCATCTGATTTCAGGTATGCAGCAAAAGTTGCTAAAATGCTTGCGCTAAAAGTCAACGAATTCAGTCTTCCAAAAGGAACATTGCTGAATGTAAATGTTCCAAATTTTCCTGAAGAAGAAATATCTGGAATGATTGTTACAAAACAGAGTAAAGCAAAATGGGATGATATCTATCTCAAGCGGACTGATCCTTATGGAAAAGATTATTACTGGCTTACTGGTAGTCTTGTCGATGTTGAAAATGAACTTGAAACTGATCAGACTGCAATTAAGAATAAATTTGTCTCCGTTACTCCAATTCATTTTGATCTTACCGACTACGACACTTTCCACAAAATGAAAAGCTGGAAGATAGAAAAGCAAAAAAATGAAAAAGTTATCTGATGTCTGCCAGATATCAGCATTTACTGATAAACCTTTCAACGGAAATCCTGCCGGAGTAGTTTATGCTGATGGACTTTTACCAGAAGAAATGCAGCTGATTGCAAGAGAGTTTAACGTTTCGGAAACTGCCTTCATATCAAAATCCCGGGAAGCTGATTTTAATTTAAAATGGTTTTCTCCTTCTGTTGAAATAAAATTGTGCGGACATGCAACAATAGCCTCTGTTCATTTTTTACGTCAGCAGGAAATTATTAAAGATAATTCGATTGTAACGTTCAGTACTCTTTCCGGCATTTTAAAATGCAAAACAAGTAACGGAGTTCATTCACTAATTCTGCCTGTACCTGAATTATCAGAGTTCAACGGAAATAAGGATGAGATAATCAGAGCACTATCAGTAGAAAAATTAATCGAGACCGGAAAATTCCCTTTTATTTTGGATGATGGAGGATATCTTTACATCCATGTTTCCTCTATTGATGAATTAATGAATTATAAACCCGACTTCAAATCAATTCTCGAAATTACTTCTGCCCGTAATGGTTACGATGCAATTACACTCTTCACAACTGAAACAATTGAAAAAGGAAATCACGCTCATTTACGTTTTTTCGCTCCTTATTATGGAATCAACGAAGATCCTGTAACTGGATCTGCAAACGGACCATTGCTACTCGTTCTAAGAAAATTAGGATTAATAGATGAAAACACTGAAGGAAAAGTATTTACTTTCGAGCAAGGGGATGCAGTCGGACGAAAAGGAAGAATAATTGTTACATATTCACCTGAAAAAAATGAGCTGATGATATCAGGCCGTGCATTCACGATATTTAAGGGAGATTTAACTTTTTAATGTTTGGCTACGAAAACATTGAGCTGTCACTTGCATATCCTTCTGCTTTTCTGGTTGTTGCATTAATTCTTATCGCAGGATTTTCTTATTACATTTATCGTTATACAATTCCTCAAATCAATCCACGCAAAAAAATTCTTCTTGTAATTTTAAGAGCTCTTGGTTTATTAATTTTATGTTCCATTTTTTTTGAACCGATAATAAATCTTAATCAAAAATTAATTCTTGAACCTCTGAACCTTGTATTTATTGATAACTCAAGGTCAATGACAATTGATTACGGTACAAACCGGTCTGAGAAAGTAAAAGAAATATTGAATGATTTTTCCATTCACGCATCGGATAACAGTGTAACTTTTTACACATTCGGAAATTCAGTCCAGAAGATTAGTGATGACAGTCTGGACTATGTTGATTTTAAAGATGGCGTTACAAACTTTGAAGAGATTTTTAATTCCGTTAAGAACTCAGAAAGTAATATTGCTTCCATTACATTGATTACAGATGGTGTTATAACTTCCGGCAATAACCCTTATTACGATGCAATCAACTTCGGAATTCCAGTATTCAGCATTGGAATTGGAGATACAACCAAACGAAAAGATATTGAGATTAGAAAAGTTCTTTACAACGATTTTATTTATACAGAGACACCAACTAATATTATTGCTTCGATATCAAACAATGGATTTGGAAGTGAGATTGTAACTGCGACGCTTTATGAAAATAATAAACTCATTTCACAACAGACAATAAAGTTAAGCGATGCAGGTATTCAGAATATTTCATTTAATTATAATCCTGGTTCAAGCGGTGAAAAAAAATTAAGTGTTCAATTATCAACATTAAAAGACGAATTTACTACTGCAAACAATAAGCAGGTTTTTTATGTAAATGTTCTTTCAAATAAAATTAACGTTTTGCTGCTTGCAGGAAGTCCATCTGCCGACATGACCTTTATTAAGAATTCACTTAAAAGTGATGAGAATCTCGAGATAAACTCGATTGTACAAGTTTCCCAGGAAAAATTTTTAGACGAATTGAATTATACAAAACTTGATAGTACTGATGTATTTTTCCTGATCGGATTTCCTTCTGACCGGACTCCAGAAGAATTACTTAACAGGACAATCGATAGAATCAGTAAAGAAAAAATCCCTTACTTTCTCACATTATCACCTGGAACAAGTTATAACAGGTTACTGAAGCTTGGAAGTGAACTTTCTTTTACAGCACCACAGAATATGTCTGGATTCAAAGAAGTTCAGCCATACATTTCTGCAGATCAATTGAACAATCCAATACTAAAACAGGAAAGCAAAAATATTTTGGATTACTGGAACAACTTGCCTCCGGTTATACAGCCAAACATTATTTTCGTACCAAGGATTGAAAGCAAGATACTGGCTCAAATAAAATTCAATAACACCGTAATTAATTCTCCATTAATCCTTACAAAAAATTTTAGTGGAAAACGTTCGGTAACTGTGCTTGGGGGAGATATCTGGAAATGGAAACTGCTTATGGCCCCAAAAGGTGTCGGTCTGTTTGATAATTTTATCGTTAATTCTCTCCGCTGGTTAAAAGCTGACGAAGAGCAAAGGTTAGTGACAATAAAAACGTCCAAAAAAAATTATTCACAGGGCGAAAGGATTGAATTTACAGCCCAGGTATTTGATGAAGCATTAAATCCTGTCTCAAACAGTGAAATAAAAATCAAAATAAATTCTAATAAGAATGAATATGAAGCAGTAATGCAAAGTGTCGGATCGGGACTATATGAAGGCTCAATCCTGATAAATGAAACCGGTGATTTTAAATATTCAGCTGATGTATTTGCAGAGAACAAACTTTTAGGAAGAGATGATGGAAATTTTAATATCGGCGAAGTTGACCTGGAAATGATAAACCCGGTTATGAATTACGCATTGTTAAGTTTAATGGCAAAGGAAACGAATGGAAAATTTTTTACTCCGGAAAATTATAGCTCATTGTTTAATACTTTAAAAGAGTTGAATAAATTTTCTTCACGCGAAAAAATAATTACTTCCGAAATTACACTCTGGTCTGATACCTGGATGCTGATTTTTGCGATTATTTTATTTTCAATTGAATGGTTCATCAGAAAAAGAAGCGGAATGCTTTGAGACTACAAAATAAATTTCAATATCATTAAATGCATAGCAGTCTTATTTCAATATTTGATTTTTTTCTTCCAAGGTTCTGTGCCGGCTGCGAGAAAAAACTTAATGTGAATGAAAAACCTGTTTGCGAAGAATGTTTGAAAACTATTTTAACAGTAAGTGAAGAAAGAATCCAAAATGAATATGACAGAAAATTCCGTTCAGAAGGAATCATCAGCGGTTTTTATTCCAAATATGTTTTCGAAACAGATAAAAAGTTACAAGATATAATTCATGCGCTTAAATATAATAGAAAATTTGCTTTGGGAAATTTTTTAGGTGAAAATATTTCTGAAGGAATTAAATCACTCAATTGGAATATAGATTTGATTCTTCCAATCCCGATTCATCACCTTAAAAAAGCGGAAAGAGGCTATAACCAATCTGATTTTATCGCGAACGGATTAAGCAAATCACTCAACATTCCCTATTCTAAAAATATTATAAAGAGATCGAGATACACAGAATCTCAGACCAAATTGGATATAAAGGAAAGAGCAAATAATGTAGCCAATGCTTTTAGAATAAAAAATTTAAAAACCATTAAGGGAAAAAATATCCTGCTTGTAGATGATGTTATCACAACCGGAGCCACAATTTTAGAATGCGGAAAAGCTTTAATTACTTCTGGTGCAAAAACTGTTTATGCTTGTTCTGTTGGAATTGCAGAATGATTTTTTCACATCTTCTCCGGTGCAGAAACTCCAAGGATTGACAAGCCGTTCTTTATAATAATTTTTGTTGCGACAGCAAGCGCTAACCGGGCTTCGGCTATATTTTTTTCACTGCCGAGTATCCTTCTAAACGTATAAAATTTATGAAATGCAGAAGCAAGATCTTCCAGATAAGTGCAGATTTTTTGCGGTTCATAATTTTCAGCACTATACAAAACCTCTTCTTCAAATCCACAAAGCTTTTTTAGAAGTGACTGTTCTTCTTCAGCTGTTAATAAATGAAGATTGCTTTCTGCCGGTTCTAATTTTTCTTCCTTCACTGTCCGGATTATCGAGCAGATTCTTGCATGAGCATATTGCAAATAAAACACCGGGTTTTCATCACTCTGTTTTTTAGCAAGGTCGATATCAAAATTCATATGAGATGAGATTGCTCTCATATTTATAAAATATCGCACCACATCACTTCCGACTTCATCAATAAGCTCATCAAGAGTAATATAATTTGCTTTCCTCGTTGACATCTTCACCGCTTCTCCATCTTTTACAATCGTAACAAATTGGTTGATGAGAACTTTTATTTTCTTATCATCATAACCAAGAGTTTTTAAACCAGCAATAACATCCGGGTAAGTTGCTGTGTGATCGGATCCGAATAAATCGACCATCAAATCATATCCACGTCCAAATTTGGTTTCGTGATAAGCAATATCAGGCAAGCGATAAGTCGGTTCACCTGTATTTTTAACTATCACTTTATCGGTATCAAGTCCCATTTGAGATAACTTAAGCCACACAGCACCATCTTTTTCATAAGATAATCCTGAGTCACGAAACCTTTTTAATAGTCCATCAATTTTTCCACCATCATACAAAGATTTTTCATTGAAGAATATTTTATGATGAATATTAATTCGAGATAAACAGTTTTTTATATCACTGAAGATTTCAGCTTCGGCAATTTCTTTAAATTTTCCTTCGGCAGATTCATTTACCAACTTATCACTGAATTCATCTTTAATCTTTTTTGCAATATCATTTATATATTCTCCCTGGTAATAATCTTCGGGAAAAACAACCTGATTGCCAAGAAGGTTCAGGTACCTGATCCTTACAGAATCACCAAGCACACGCATTTGTCTTCCAGCATTGTTGAAATAATATTCCCTGTCAACTTTGTAACCAACCCATTCAAGGAGATTCGATATTGTATCACCAGTAACAGCTCCTCTTCCATGACCTACAGTCAATGGTCCTGTTGGGTTTGCTGAAACAAATTCAACATTAGCTTTTTTACCGAAATATTTTTTTGATTTTCCAAAATCATCTCCGGCTTTATTGATCTCTTTAACAATCTCAGCAACAAATTCAGGAGTGAAATAGAAATTTATAAATCCGGGTCCGGCAATCTCAGTTTTACTTATCACTGCATTATCAAGTTCGAGGTTTGAAATTATTTCAGCAGCGATTTCTTTTGGATTTCTTTTTAGTTTTTTGGAGAGAATCATCGCTGCATTCGATGACAGATCGCCGTGAGTTTCAATTTTAGGGGTATCGAACACGAGTACAATCTCGCTAATATATGGGAGTCTTTTATTAGCTGATTCAAAAATTTTATAGAGATATTTTTTCAACAAAGCTGGTTAAATTATGAATGAAATCAGATATGCAAACTTATCAAAGAAGCGATGAGGAAAAAAGTTTCAGCTTCTAAAGGATTGTTATCCGGATGTTAAAATTTTCTTTTCTGCACTATCTACAATTTTTTCTACAGGTGCATCGCCCCAGAGTTTTTCAAGCTTATAGAATTCCCGCGAATCTTTCTTAAAAATATGAACAACAACATCAACGTAGTCCATCAAAACCCAGCTTAGAGCTTTAAGCCCTTCTTTATGCCAGCATCTTATTCCCTCTTCTGTTAAAGTATTATCAAGCTGGTCGGAGATGGCTTTTACCTGAACATCAGAATCAGCTGAACATATTACAAAATAATCGGTGAACGTAGTCAGTTCGCGAAGATCAAGAATCAAAACATTAAAACCTTTTTTGGAAAAAATGATTTCGGAAATTTTCCGGGCAAATGTTTTTGAGTTCAATGTAACCTCTTATTTAATGGGATCAAATTGTTGTAATCTTTTCCAAGAACAAATGTAATGTCAAGAAGGTAATCGGGATGAGTCTGTTGAATAATGCTTGATTTATCCAGTCCAACGGCTGCTGCAAATTTTTCTGCGTTTTTCATTTTATCGTTCCTGGTGATAATAATGCTGTTATCAATTTCAAATGATCTGTAATTACTAAGGTTAACTACATCAAATCCAATTGATCTCAAATGTTCTGTGATTATTTCTGCGGTTCCGCTTATTCCACAGCCATTCAGAACTTCAACCTGTATCCGTGGCTTTGATTTATCTGTTTCGGTAAGATTGTCTGAATCGTTAAAAGTTCCTGAAATATTTTTGATAAGCGAATGAACGAGGAGAACGTTAATTATGATTAGAATTATTATTGAGGAATTTAAAATTAGATTATTAGCGGAAGTATTTTCTTTTAAGTAATTAATATTCTTTATGACTTTCATTAATCCTGAGTTATGAAAAATTATTTTTTGTTAATGAACATCAACCGGTGAATGTGCTTCAAATTCATTTCCACGAGAATTAAAATCAAACGGAGATCCGTAACCATAGAAAGGATGATAATATCCGTATCCGAACGGCATACTTCTGTACTGAAGGTGAATTGAGAAATCTTTCCACGGATGGTAATTAAGTGAAGCGTTGCTTATATAAATACCTGACACATCTTTCTGAAACTGATCTCCAAGCGTACTGTATGGAGAATAATTTACACTTACATCCACTTGAACATTCATATTAGTCATCAGTCTGTAAAACATAGTATTCGTATAAGTTGTCATTGAAACACCTTCTCCGGCAAAAGATGAATAATTCATACTAAATGAATGACGCATTATAAAATCATCTGAGTTAAGAAATCCGAAAAGAAAATTTGAATTTTCGGAAACAATACCATCCTTAACACTAATGGTTTCAAGTCCTTTATCTTTAAACTGTCCGAATAAACCTGTAGCCGATAAAAGTAAAATTATGAGTATGTTTTTTTTCACATCATTACCTGTTATTTCAATTCTATTTTATATAAATAACCAAACAAATGCAACAAAAATTTCTGTCACAGGGAGCTAAATGATTTTGGAAATCTTATTTTTTTTATCCACAAGAACAACTTTAGGTTTAAATTTTTTAGCATCAGCCTCGGGCAGATGAACATAACTGACAACAATTACCTCATCCCCAACTGTTCCTAACCTTGCAGCAGGACCATTTAAACAAATTATTCCACTTCCCGATTTTCCTTCGATTGTATAAGTATCAATCCTCGAACCTGTATTAAAATTTAATATTTGAACCTTTTCATAAGGTAAAATATCAGCAGCTTCCAATAAATCTTTATCTACGGTAATACTTCCTTCGTAATAAAGCTCAGCCTGAGTTACGGTAACCCGGTGTATTTTGGATTTCAACATTTCTCTTTGCATTAAAACTTTTTCCTTTTAATTTTTACAATCAAATATACTTAATGCAAATTCTCAGATTCAAGGGGAACAATAAGCAATGATGTTTACAAATTTGATTCACTTGTTCGAATATCATTTTAATTAATTATCTAAATTTAATAGGAATATTTTGAGAATACTTGTAATTGATAATTATGACTCATTCACATTCAACCTTGTTCAGATGCTTGGTAAATATAAGATTGAGTTAATTGTTGTAAGAAACGATGAATTGACAGCAAATGAAGTCGGAAGTTTAGAGCCGGATAAGATTTTAATTTCACCAGGACCAGGAAGACCAGAGAATTCCGGTTTATCACTCGAGGTAATTAAAGAATTTGGGAATTCAATTCCGATATTAGGCGTCTGCCTTGGAATGCAGGCAATTTGTTATTTGTTCGGTGCAGAAATAATTATTGCCGATGAAATTTTCCATGGCAAGACTTCGGTTGTTGTGCATGATAATAATTACATCTTTAAAAGTGTTCCGCAGAATTTTGAAGCAATGCGTTATCATTCACTTATTGTAAAGGAGAATACTCTTCCCGAAGAAATTAAAGTCACAGCTAAAACTTCTACAGGAGAAATTATGGGAATTCGACATCAACTATACTCTCTTGAAGGAATACAATTTCATCCTGAATCAATTTTAACTCCATTCGGTTATAAGATTATCGAGAACTGGTTAAATCAATAGTACCGATTTATCAGTTCACTTCGGCAATCATTTCAATTTCAACTGCTGAGTTAAGCGGAAGCTCACTAACTCCAACAGCACTTCGAACATGTTTTCCCGCATCACCAAAAATTTCTACTATCAAGTCAGAAGCACCATTCGCTACTTTTGGCTGAGCTGAAAAGCCTTCTGCACTATTTACAAAAACTGTTAACTTTACAATTCTTTTGATTCTGTCGAGGTTTCCGATTATACTTTTAATTGCGCTTAAACAATTTATTGCACACAACTTTGCAGCTTCTTTTCCCTGTTCTTCAGAAAGATCCTTTCCAACTTTCCCTACAAATTTAACTGAACCGCCAGCAATTGGAATCTGCCCTGAAGTCATCACGAAATTTCCTGACTGTATTGCAGGAATATATGAGGCTAATGGTTTTGGAGCTTCAGGAAGAATGATACCAATTTGTTTGATTTTTTCTTCGATCATAATTTTTCTTTCAATTAATCCAGGTAGAAATATTTTGATTAAATTTACAATCTATCCGGAAAATAAATTTTAGAATTTAAAAGATATAAGGATTTAATTTATGAACTCGAACAAATTTAATGAATTCGTTGAGATAGTTAAAAGATTGAGAAAAGAATGTCCATGGGATCGTGAACAAACTAACGACTCGATAAAAGCAGCAACAATAGAAGAAGTTTACGAAGTTGTTGAAGCGATCGAGAAAAAAGATTTTGCAGAGCTGAAAAATGAATTGGGTGATCTATTACTTCACATTGTATTCCACACAACCATTGCCTCTGAAACTAAAGAGTTTGAAATAGAGGACGTAATCGATTCTATACGAGAAAAATTAATCCGGAGACACCCGCATGTTTTTGGAGAATTGAAGGTTTCAGGAGCTGAAGAAGTGAAGAAGAATTGGGAAGAAATAAAAATGAGTGAAGGAAGAAAATCAGTATTAGATGGAGTTCCCGAAATTCTCCCGGCACTGCAAAGAGCGCACAGACTGCAGGAGAAAGCAGCTAAAGTCGGGTTCGATTGGGAAAAAAAAGAAGATGTGTGGAACAAAGTAATTGAAGAGATTGACGAAATGCATCGTTCTGAAGATGAAGGAAATTATGAAAAGCTGGAACAAGAGATCGGAGATGTTTTTTTTGCACTTGTAAACTATTCAAGGTTTTTAAATGTTAATCCGGAGAATGCACTTCGCAGGACAAATACAAAATTCATTAACAGGTTTAGCTACATCGAAAATAAAATCAAGGAACTAGGAAAGAAAATGAGTGATGTAAAACTAAAGGAAATGGATCAGTATTGGGATGAGAGTAAAAAACTTTTTTAAGTATTTCCGTTCCTGTCATTATTTGATTTTTCATAAGCATCGATTATATCTTTAACAAGCTTATGTCTCACTACATCGCTTTTATCGAAGTAAGCAAAAGCTATTCCTTCAACTTTTGATAATATTTCTCTTGCTTGTACTAAACCGCTTATTTGTTTTGCAGGAAGATCTATCTGTGTTATATCCCCGGTTATTATTGATTTGGAATTTCCACCCAATCTTGTTAAAAACATTTTCATCTGCATTGTTGTGGCATTTTGAGCTTCATCAAGAATAACATAGGCATTGTTTAATGTTCGTCCACGCATATAAGCCAATGGAACTATTTCAATAATTCTTTTTTCGATATAAATTTTTAATTTCTCGGAAGGAATCATATCATCAAGAGCATCATAAAGCGGACGCAAATATGGATCGATCTTTTCTCTGAAGTCACCAGGTAAAAATCCAAGACTTTCACCGGCTTCAACAGCCGGTCTTGCAAGAATTAATTTTTTGACCAATCCCCTTTTCAATGCAGATACAGCAATTGCAACTGCCAGATATGTCTTACCAGTACCGGCAGGACCGATTGCAAAACAAATATCATTCTTCCGGGCAAGATTAATATAATTGATCTGACCTGGTGTGCGGGCTTTAATTACATCTTTCTTTGTGAACAAAATAATTGAGTCGATCTCATCTTCTTCAATTACCTGTTTACCTTCAATGGTAAGATTCATAATCGTATCCACATCATTAACACTAAGCAAACCACTCGTATTGAGGACGTATGTCATTTCTTTTAAGATTTTTTCAATAAGCTCAATTTCTTGCATCACACCTTTCAAAATAACAGTATCGCCTCTTACTATAATTGTTGTGTTAAATCTGTCTTCAAGGATTTTTAAATTTGTGTCATTGAACCCTAGAAGATCCTGCATATTCACATTATCGAATATTACTTTTTTTTCAAATGCAGTCATATTAGAATTTTAAATGAAAAAACCCTCGTCCCGATAAAGGAACAAGGGTTTTCCTAAGTTTAAATAACTCAACCAAATTAAATTACTCTTATTGCACCGGAGCTGGTTTGTAATTAGCTCTTAATTTTTCGTATTTATCTTTTTCTTCCTGGGTCAGAGGTGGAATTGAGAATGTCTGATTAGGATAAATCAAATCAGGATTCTTAATCTTATCTCTGTTTGCATTATATATTACAGGCCATGCAAAACCGTTACCGTAATGTTCTTTCTTTCTTGCAATTCCCCAAAGATGATCACCTTTAACAACTGTATAAGAAATTACAGGTGGAGCATCCATCCAATCATCAAGGGCTTTTTGCATCCTATTGTGAACTTTATCGAAGAATTCAGGTAGAGCACTTATTTTATTCTTCTTTAATGCATCCAGATCAGCTTGTCTATCAGCTTTTGGACTTTCTTTTCTTTTGATCTTACCATCAAGTTCATTAACAGCATTTCTATAGTTGTCAACATCTTTTCTTGTTGCACCAACCATAGCATAAAGTTCATCGATGCATTGTTCAGGATCCTGTAAACCTGATTTTGTAGCATTCAAGTTTTCCATATCAGCATTTAGCGTTTCCATCTCAGATGTTAACGCCTGCTTTTTCCCGTTGAGCCGGGTCATTTCAGCTTCCCATTCTTCTTCAGTCATCTCTTCTTCTTGAGCAAAGGAATTCAGAGATAACAGGAAAACAAGGGATAGAAAATAAACTAGATATTTTGAGAGTTTCATTTTTTTCTCCAATTTCTTTTTAAAAATTTCCTGTTAGTGATTATTTAGGCAACTTCTGTAGGTTAGCCTTGGTTTCTTCCTTTTGCTTATTGCATTCAGCCAACTTTCGGTTTGTTGTCTGAATCTCAGATTCAAGCTGAGCTCTCTGATCTTTAAGTGTGTTTGCTTCTGCTTCGAGGGAATTTACTTCTTCCCGCAAGGCATCTAGTTCTGCGATCTGAGCGTCACTTAAACCGCCACATCCTGCAAATAAAGCCATGCTGATAAACAGTGTAGCTGCAAGCACGGGGGTTCTGAAATTTTTAAGTAGGCTCATATGTAACCTCCGATTAATTAATGATTGTTAATTTTGAATTAAATTAGAACCGTGATAAAACTTAAAACTACCTGACACTTGAAAGAAGTATTAAATTTACGATACGTATATAATTAAACCTGCTAAAAAATTCAAATAAAATAATTTTTTTTCTTCAAATAAGCCTTTTTTCAACAAAACTTGTATAAGAATCACCTGCTATGATGAGGTGATCAAAAACCGGAATATCCATCAATTTTCCAGCTTCCACTATCTTTTTTGTTATCGAAATATCCTCACTGCTTGGATCCGGATTTCCGCTGGGATGATTGTGAATTAATATTATGCTTGCAGCAGAGCAATCAATTGCAACCTTAAAAACTTCTCGTGGATGAACAATGCTCGAGTTAAGATTGCCAACCGAAATTGTTTCGTGCTTAATTATTTTGTTGGCTGAATTAAGACATACTACAATAAATTTTTCCTTACTTTCATCTCTTAGTATTGGAATAAATACTTCAGCAATTTCTTTTGGAGAGCTTACTTTTTTATTTGAAAACCATTTTGACTGAGATAAAATTCTTCTGCTCAATTCGAATGCTGCTGTTAAAGTTGCAGATTTATCTTTTCCTATCCCATCAACTTTCTGTAAAGAATCTGCACTCCTCGTTGCAAGCATTGCAAGATTTCCTTCGTTATTAATAATTTCTCTCGCGATTTCAATAACTGATTTACCTTTTTTCCCGGTACGTAAAAGTATTGCAACCAATTCAGCATCGGAAAGGCTTTGAGCACCTCTTAATAATAATTTTTCTCTTGGTCTGTCATCAAGCGGTAAATCTTTTACTGTCAACTTTTTATTTTCACTCATTATTGTTATCGGCTGATACGATACTTATCCAGTAACTGGAAGACACCATCCTGGTACCGGACTATGTTGAGAAATTCATTAATTCTTTTTTCACTGAAAGCAATGTTATTATGCAAACCGTTACTAATCATTCCGGAAATCATTTTTGCTCTCAGCTGTTCCCTGCCTGCTTCGCTGTTTCTTATTGCTGTAAGCAAGTATTTTGCTGCATCATAACCATAAAACACATTTCGGTTCACTTCTTTTCCGTTAATAGAAAGGAATTGGGTGTTAAATAACTGGTATTCCTCGCTTCCAAAAACAATAAAATAATCGGATTCGAAAATCAAGTTATTGATTATCTCGGGCGCAGTTTCAAATCCCTTCGCAGTGAACCAATCCTGGTTCCCGTAAACTGGTATTTTCATATTGTATTTTGTCATTTCGGAAAGAAGAAAAGGAGTAATTGAGTTGTCAGATAACGGGATATAAATTCCCTCCAAGATTAGTGAGTCTGCATAAATCCGCGAAAGCTGCTCGTTAAAATTTGTGCTGCTATTGCTGAAAGATTCTCTTTTCAAAACAAGTCCACCTAGATTCTGAAACTCCTCTGAAAATGCACCGGCAAGCATTGGTGAATAACCATCTATAGAATTGAGGATTGAAACAGTCCTTTTATTCTCTACATAAAAAATATATTGTGCTATTGCTTTTCCTCTGGAAGAAAATGATGGATTAGCCTGGAAAAAGTTTTGACTTAAATCTGTAAGGTCATCATCTGTTGCTGTGGGTGATACGATAGGTATATTATAATCATCAAATTCATTAAGCGTTTCACGAACTTCATTGCTGAATATCGGTCCTAAAATTACCACAAGAGAATTAAGTGAAACGAATTCATTTTTAATTTCTTCTATGATCGACGGATCTTTTTTTATATCGCGTATCAAAAGTCCAATTTTATCACTTCTTGATTTGTTATACTCATCAATTGCAAATTTAATTCCTTCAAGTATTTCGGATGCCGGCTCAGATGTGTATTCACCGGTTGCATCAGTCTCCAGAGGAAGCATCACACCAACTATTCTTCCTGAAGGTACGCTCTCATAAGGCGTTTCAAATAACTTTTCAGCTTCATCGTGTTCTTCATATTCAGAATAATTATTAATAATTTCTGAAAGAATACTCTTAGCACTTTCTGAATTTCCGGCTCTAATCATATTCTTTGCAATCTGCAGCAGAACAAATGATTTAACTTTTCGGTTTGTGAACAAAGAATTGAATTTCTGCAGCTGATCCTCATTCAAATATTTTGCTGCAATTCCTTCACCGTTTTTTTTTGCCTGTTTTTCATATTCGGCAGAGCTGGTTTTATCAATTAATAAAAGTACTTCCCTGAATGCATTATAATAGTTTGCAATTTCCAGGTTATACTTCACAAGCATCATTCGCAATTCGTCTATGTAAATGCTGTTCGGATATTTTTCAAGGAATGCATCTGCATTTTTTTTGAAATCTGTGTCTGTGCTGGTAGCAAGAAAAATTTTTGCTTTAAAAAGTTCTGATATGCTCGTCTTTGAATTGTAGCTGTATCCGGTTATGATCTTATTGAAATCATTGAGTGCCTGCTCATATTCTTTTGTCTGAAATTTTTTCAGAGCCTGATCAAATAGTTCATCGGCTGAAATGTTTGAAACATTCTGAGCCAAAATAAATTGAGTGATGCTTACAAGTAGTAAAGCAATTTGAAAAACATATTTAATTTTCTTATCCAATAATTTCATCAGGCACTTTATGAATATTTTAATTGTAACGGAATAATTTTACTATTCGATTCCGGTATCTTGTTTTAAAATAACAAATCATCCGGCAATAAGACAGCATATTCATTAATTTTTGCACTGTATCTTTTTAGCAGAAATATCTATTCCCATTCAATAGTGGATGGAGGTTTTGAGCTGATATCATAAACAACCCTATTCACGCCCTTTACTTTGTTAATAATCTTACTTGATACCATCGAAAGAAAGCTATGATCAAAATGATACCAATCAGCTGTCATTCCATCAACTGAAGTTACAGCTCTTAAAGACAGAACAAATTCATAAGTTCTTGCATCACCCATTACACCAACTGAATTGACCGGAAGTAAAACTGTAAACGCCTGCCAGATGCTTTTGTACAATCCTTCTTCTTTAATTGATGTTATAAAAATATCATCGGCTTCACGAAGTATTTCCAGCTTTTCTTTTGTTATTTCTCCCAAAACCCGAACGGCTAATCCAGGACCCGGAAACGGATGACGATTAATAAATTCAGAAGGAATATTTAACTTATTCCCGACGCTTCTAACTTCATCTTTAAATAATTCACGGAAAGGTTCAACCAGTTTCAGATTCATTTTTTCAGGAAGACCACCGACGTTGTGGTGAGTTTTGATAGTTGCTGATACACCTTTAACGGGTATTGATTCAATAACATCTGGGTAAAGAGTGCCCTGAACAAGAAACCGGGCATCTTTAATTTTTGAAGCTTCATCCTCAAAAACTTTTATAAATGTATTGCCTATAATTTTTCTTTTTTGTTCGGGATCGGTTACGCCTTTAAGATTTTTCAGAAATTTTTCCGATGCATCAATATGAATATGATTTAGCTTCAGCTTTTCATCAAACAGGTTACTTATTTTTTCGCTTTCATTTTTACGCATCAGTCCATTGTCGATATGAATGCAAACAAGGTTTTCGCCGATAGCTTTTTTAACCAGCACTGCGGCAACTGTAGAATCCACTCCACCGCTGAGAGCGCAAATTGCCTTAGAACTACCGATTGTCGATTTAATTAATTCAATCTGGTGATCAATAAAGTTCTGTGATGTCCAATCTCCTTTACATTTACAAATGTCAAAAAGGAAATTGTGCAGTATCTTTCCTCCTTCCTCTGTGTGAGCAACCTCCGGATGAAATTGTATTCCATAAATTTTTTTTGAGGGGCTTGATAATGCACAAAAGGGTGAATGGTCAGATTCACCAATTACTTTAAATCCTGATGGCAATCCTGCTAAGTAATCTCCGTGACTCATCCATACAACAGAGGCATCTTCCACACCGCGAAGTAAATCGGAATTATCTGTGATTCTTAGAACCGACTTTCCATATTCCCTGTTTAGAGCTGGTTCAACAACTCCTCCAAAAATTTTACAGATGAGCTGAAGTCCATAACATAATCCCAGGATGGGAATTTTAAGATTGAAGATTTGCGGATCAATTGAAGGAGCTGAATCATCGTACACACTCATTGGTCCACCGGAAAATATTATTCCCTTTGGTTTCAAACTTTGAATTTCTTTTATTGAAATTGTGTGGGGATGGATTTCCGAATAAACATTAACTTCTCTAACACGGCGAGTAATTAACTGTGTGTACTGTGAACCAAAATCAATGATTAAAATTAAATCTTTCTGATTCATAATTTTATTTTAAAAAAATTATATTAAAAATAAAAACCCGTTAATCACGGGTTATAATTAAAGTGTAGTCCAGCAAAATCCATTCAGATTTATTGACCGATGAGACTCCTGTACTGAGACGCATCCAGCAGGTCATTTAATTCAGCCGGATTGTTCAATTCTGCTTTAATCATCCAGCCATCACCAAACGGATCTGAATTTACAATTTCAGGTGAATCGACTAATTTCTTATTCATTTCAGTTACCTTTCCAGTGAATGGTGCAAAGAGATCACTGACAGTTTTTACTGCTTCGATTGTTCCGAACGAAGCACCTTTGGTAATTTCTTTTATGTCAGGATCAATATCCACAAAAACTACATCACCTAGTTCTCCCTGTGCATATTCTGTAATTCCAATCGTACCAATTTTTCCATCAACACGGACCCATTCATGGTCATTAGTGTATTTTACATTTTCAGGTAATTTCATTTCTTCCTCATTGTCTATATTTTTTTTAAGGTGAAAATTCAAATTTGTCTAAAAAGCTTGTATCAAAATTACCACTTTTAAATCTTTCATCTTCCAGTACTTGAAGGTGGAAAGGAATAGTTGTTTTAGGTCCCTCAACGGTAAATTCCTCCAGAGCTCTTTTTCCACGATTGATGCAGGATTCTCTGTCTGTTCCCCAAACTATCAGCTTAGCAATGAGTGAATCATAATAAGGTGGAATAGAATAGGATTGATAAATGTGTGAATCGATTCTTACACCAAAGCCTCCTGGAAAATGAAGTGAAGTTATTTTACCGGGTGATGGTCTGAAATTATTTGCAGGATCTTCTGCATTTACTCTGAACTCAAAAGCATGACCGTTTGGTTTTTTGGGTTTAGCTTCAATCTTTTCTCCAGATGCAACCAAAATCTGCTGTCTTACTAAATCAACATCATAAACCATTTCTGTTACTGGATGTTCAACCTGTATTCTTGTATTCATTTCCATGAAATAAAAATTTTTATTCTTGTCGAGTAAAAATTCAATTGTACCGGCACCTTCATAATTAACAGACTGAGCTCCTTTAATAGCTGCTTCACCCATCCGTGTTCTCAGCTCTTCATCCACAACAGGAGATGGAGATTCTTCTATAAGCTTTTGATGTCTCCTTTGAATAGAACAATCCCTTTCTCCAAAGTGATATACATTGCCGTGCATATCTCCCATTATCTGGATCTCAATATGACGTGGATTCTCAATGAATTTTTCGAGATAAACATCAGAGTTTGCAAATGCAGCTTCAGCTTCAGTTTGCGCAGTCTGTAAAGATTTTTGAATTTCACTTTCTTCCCAAACAATACGCATTCCTTTTCCCCCACCACCGGCAGATGCTTTTACAATTACCGGGTAGCCAATTTCTTTTGCAAGTCCTAATGCATGATCTAAATCTTTTACAATGCCATCGCTTCCGGGAATAACCGGTACACCGTTTTTTTTCATGGTATCTTTTGCAAAAGATTTATCACCCATCGCTCTTATCATTTCAGGTGATGGTCCGATGAATTTAAGATTTGATTCAGCACATATTTCGGAGAAGTTAGCATTCTCTGCAAGGAATCCGTAACCCGGATGAATTGCATCTGCACCAGTTACCTGTGCTGCTGAAATTATGGCAGGTATTTTAAGATAACTTTCTTTTGAAAGCGGAGGGCCAATGCAGACGGCTTCATCTGCGAAGGTGACATGAAGAGAATCTTTATCAGCTTCAGAATATACTGCTACAGTGTTTATGCCAAGTTCTTTACATGTACGGATTATTCGGAGTGCAATTTCGCCGCGATTGGCAATTAGAATTTTTTTAAACAATTTATATCCGGAGTTTAGTGCTTTCTAACTGAGCTCAATTAAAAATAGCGGCTGATTATATTCTACCGGTTTACCATTCTCCACCAATATTTTTATAACTTTTCCACTTACATCAGATTCTATTTCGTTCATTAATTTCATCGCTTCAACAATGCATAAAACTGATCCGGCTGAAACGACACTGCCGACCTGAACATAAGAATCTGCATCAGGTCCGGGAGCTCTGTAAAAAGTTCCAACTATTGGTGATTTGATTTCGTGATGATTGGATTTCGTTGCTTCAACTTCTGTTTTTATTTTAACAGATGCTTCTGATGATGGTGCTGAACCCGAGGCACTAATTATCGGTGCTGCAGATAATCCTGATAATTGAGTTTGAGTTACTACGTGTGAATTCCTGATCTTTTTAGCAATTTTAACCTTTAAACCGTTCTCTTCTATTTCAAGATCGGTAACACCGCTTGTGTCAACAATTTTTACTAGCTTTTTAATAAGATCTAAGTCCATTGCACACCTCTTATTTAAGATTTAACTCTTTCAGAATATTCACCGGTCCGTGTATCTACTCTAATAATATCACCCTCATTAATAAAAAGTGGAACATTAATTTGAACACCGGTTTCAAGCTTGGCAGGTTTTGAAGCTCCTGTTGCTGTATCACCTTTGAAGCCTGGTTCAGTCTGCTTAACAAGAAGATTTATAAAAATAGGAATTTCAACAGAAATTATTTCTGAGCCGTTGAATAGTATTTCCACTTCCTCATTCTCTTTAAGAAATGTTACACCATCACTTATACGTTCCTTTGGAATATGAATTTGCTCAAAAGTTTCATTATCCATACAAACAAGGGAATCACCATCAGAATAAAGATACTGATATTTTCTTCTTTCAACTCTTACTGTTTCAATTTTCTCGCCTGCTCTAAAAGTATTTTCTAAAACTCTTCCTGTTTTCATATTCCTAAGAGTTGATCTGACGAATGCACCACCTTTGCCGGGTTTTACATGCTGAAATTCAACTATGCTGTATAAATCATTCTTGAATTTTATAATTAAACCGTTTCTGAAATCTGAAGTATCTGCCATAAAAAATATATAATCCGATTGTTAATGTTTTTAAATTACTAATTAAGAAATGATGAATATAATACCACCAAATTTAA
>JANWIS010000038.1 GCA_025449775.1 Ignavibacteriaceae bacterium | reverse complement strand
TAAAGCATTATACATTCCCCGGTAATGTTCGTGAACTAGAAAATATAATTCTTAATGCAGTGGCAAAATCATTCGGTGAAAATTATATCAACTCGATTGATCTTCCCAAAGAATTTATTAGACCAGCAGAAGTACGAACTTCTAAAACTAAAATGATGACTCTTGATGTTGCTGCAGAGGAACATATAATGAGTGTAATGAGATCCGTAGGAAACAGCGTTCAAAGAGCTGCACCGCTTCTTGGCGTAAGCGAGAGAACATTGCAAAGAAGACTGAAGGCAATAAGAGAAGGCAGAAACGGAAGTTCTTTTAAATCCGAATAATTTTACCTTATCAAGCCCCACCTGATTTTAATCACTTACTCGTAAACGAATTTATTGGCAAGCATTTATTCTGCTTATTCACAGATATTTCTAAAAAATAATCTAGAAATCGAAAAGAAACCTAATAGATTTCGTATAAAACTTAAGTTGTCGTCACCGACAACAGCGACGTAAAAAATCTAAACTGCACTTTCAACAATGTTTAATTTGAAGCAATATATGGCTAAACACAAATACCATCCTTCTTGCACAGAAGTTGCTATTGCACATGCAGTTTATAATATCCCAAATAAAGGATGATGAAATATGAACTCAGGTCAATCACTTTTAAGTTTAGGCGCTTTGCTTATACTTGCTCTAACTGTTCTTAGAGTGAATAACAGCATTATATCAACAGAGACTGTAATGCAAGATTCTAAGTTCGGAATCCTTGCAACATCTTTGGCAACATCGCTTATAGAAAAGGCAAGTAAAAAAGCTTTTGATGCTAATACATACGATGACGCGGTTTCATCGCTCGGTGAGTTAACTAGTGCAGCCGGATTAGGTCCTAACGTAAGTGAAACTCCTGATACTTATAATGACTTTGATGACTACGATGGTTATTCTGAAGAAATAACCAACTTACCTTCAGCTGAATTCAATATATTTTGTGAAGTAGTATATATAAGTCCAAACAATCCGGATGGAAAATTAACTACAACTTCGTGGCACAAAAAGATGATAGTTTCAGTTAGCAGTCCATCAACTACTGATACTATCAGGCTTTCAACAATTTACAGTTACTGGCATTTTAGGTAGGAGGAACAATGGGATTTACAACACTAATGGATATACTCGGGTCAATGATCATCGGTGGAATATTGATGATGATAACCTGGAGACTTAATGATGCAGCTACAGAAAAAACTTACAACAACAGCGGCGAACTTTCTCTGCAGCAAAATCTGGCAACTGTATCACAAATTCTTGAAGAAGATTTTAGAAAAATTGGTTACTGTGCAGATTGGAATAAATTTCCTGATCCTTCTAAAGCTGTAGTCTATGCTGATTCATCAACTATCAGATATTTAACTGATATCGATGGAGATACTGATATGGATTCTGTCAGGTACTATCTTGGTCCAACATCACAGCTTGCATCAACTCCGAATCCACGTGACAGACTACTTTACCGTGTTGTTAATAATGAGCCAGCTCTGTCCTCTAATATGGGAGTTACTCAATTCCGGCTGGTTTACTTTGATGCTTTAGGTGATACAATTCCTCCACCTATTACAACACCCGGTTTAATAACAAGTGTTGAAATAAATGTTTCAGTAGAAAGTGTTGCTGCATATGATCAAAAATACAGCAGTGCATTTTGGCGACAGATAAGATTAGTAGCAAGAAATTTAAGAAACAGATAAAGGAATAATAATATGAGCGGAAAAGCTACATTACTATTAATAGTTGGTTTCAGTTTACTCTTTCTCGTAGTTTCTAAAAACTTCGGTGATGTTTCAAACCGTGCTGTGGATAATTTTGTCAATTACCATATGGAAACTGTTGCTCATGACATAGCAGTAAGCGGAGCCAATATTGCAGCAAACCAGATTTTTATGGATCCAACATGGGATGATGGATATTCCGATCTTCCATTCCAGGATGGAAATATGGATATCAGTGTTCAGATATTAGATCCATTTAAAAATATCCGGCAGATTACTTCTACGGGAAATTTTCAGGGTCATACAAGCACAGTTCAGGTTAAACTTGCACCAAGCAAGTTTTCTAAATTTGCATATTACTCAGTCAGTGAAGGTGGAACTATATGGTGGATCGGAAGCGATACTGTATGGGGACCATTTCATACGCAGGATTATATGAGAGTCAAATCGCATCCCGTTTACTTTGGTAAAGCCACTACCAAAAGGAACATGATTTATTATACAAGTGAAGCCGCAGACAAACCAAGATTTTTTGGCGGGTATGACCAGGGAGTAAATTTACCACTACCAACAACTGCAGTTGATGATATGGAATCTAATGCAACATTAAGTTTTACCGGACACGACACTGTTTATATGACTTTCAGCCAGGATACTTTAAAATATAAATATGCTCATAATGCACTTTACACTCCGGTTTATTTACCTACAGCAGCATCAAACGGATTAATATTTGCAAAAAACTGTGTAGTAAGATTAAAGGGAACTATCAAAGGTCAATACACCATTGGTTGCTCAAGCAGTGGTACTATAGGAAAAGGCACTATTTGGTTGGATAATGATATCGTATACAATCAGGATCCGAGAATATATCCAAACTCAATTGATATGCTGGGTATTTGTGCTGAAAACAGTGTAGTTATAACACAGAACACTGCTAATAATTCAGACATTAATATTCATGCTTCAATCTATTGTGAGAAAGGCGGCTTCGGTGCTCAAAATTATTCCACAAGGCCTATAAGTGGAAACATAAATCTATTGGGTGGAATAATTCAATATACCAGAGCGGCTGTTGGAACATTCGGAAGTGATGGTAAAATTAAAAATGGTTTTGCTAAAAGATATAAATATGATGAACGATTTTTAGTAGCATCTCCACCGTTCTTCCCGGGTACTGGTGGATTCGAAATAGTTTCATGGTACGAATAATATAAATGAGTTTATTAAATAATCTTATAAATCTATATATATTGATGGGGAACATATGATGCATATAAAACCTAACAAAGGTGCTGCTGCAAATTTCTCAGACTTTTCAGGCACCATATCAACAAAAGAAAAAGGATTCAAAAGCTTAACCAGGATTGTAGTTACGATCTCTATTTTGCTGGCTATATTAATGATAGTTCTGTGATAAGAATTAATTGACTACTTCTAAACTTGTGAGATTTAAGACTATATCACCTGATATGGTTTAAATTAAATCTTGCAGGTCAACTAATTTCTATTTAAGCTGAAAAATCCTCATTACGTATTAGCAGAAGAATGGCAGATTGAGGTATAATTAAAAATTTTTCTTTATCAAATTCTATCTCAACGGCTTCCTTCCTTAAAAAAATTGCAAGGTCTCCTTCTTTAGCCTGCAATGGAATATACTTAACCTTGTTTGTACTCTCCTTCCAAAGCTCATCTTCTATTTCGGCTGATGTGGCATAACCAGGACCAACCTTCATAACATAACCGCTTTGCACTTTTTCCTTTTCTGCAACACCTGAAGGTAGATACAATCCGCTGGAAGTTCTGCTTGATTCCTCCTGTGGCTTTACAAGTACTCTGTCACCAACGACGATAAATCTATCTATGTTTGTCAAAATAAAATCCAATTAGAATTCAATTAATTATTTCATAACAAATATATTAAAAATCATCTCTTGTTATCCCCTGTACTTTTATTCATAATATTCGAGACAGCTATATCCAACGTAGTTTATTTTCAATATTTTTGTGCACTAGAATAAATTGATCGATTCCAACTATATGGATGTGCAGTAATAAACTTATTTTTTCTGAATGAAGAAAGTCCTTTTTATAACATACTATTGGCCTCCATCAGGAAAAGCATCCTTGCATTGGCCGTTAAAAATTATTAAACACCTTCCAAAGTCCGGCTGGACTCCTGTTGTACTTACAGCTGATGAAGATACTTTTTCTCAAAAGGACGATACATTTGCAAATGAAATTTCAAGAGAAGTAGAAATCATTCGGGCAAAATCATTTGAGCCTTTTAACATTTATAAAATATTCACCGGTAAGAAAAAAGATGATCAGCTCGTTGCTTCTGAAACTATATCACAAAAAAATAAAAGTCTTTCCCATCGCTTATCAATTTGGATACGTATGAATCTTTTCGTTCCTGATGCACGAATTGGCTGGTACTTCCCTGCTGTTAAAAAAGGAATTGATTTTCTTAATAAAGAAAAAGTAGATGCAATTGTGTCAGTCGGTCCGCCGCACACAACACACCTTGTTGCTAAAAAGATTGCGGCAAAACACAAGCTTCCATTTGTGCCTGTGTTTATTGATCCGTGGACTGACATCGCTTACTATAAAGATTTTAAAAGAAATGTAATTACAAAGAATGTCGATTCACGATTCGAAAAATCCGTTCTTGAAAATTCGGAAGCAGTTGTGTTTGTAACAAAGACGATGTGCAGTGATTATCTGAAAAAATATCCATCTATAAAAAATAAATCGAATGTTTTGTTTTGGGGATATAGTGAAGAAGAGTTTGAAAATCTAAATTTGAAACAGAACCCCGATGATCAGAAAACAATTATTCATGCAGGTAATATTTTTTCATATCAAAACCCGGTTAACTTCTGGAATCAGGTAAAGAAAGAAATTGATAACAGGACAAAACTAAAAC
Organism: Ignavibacteriaceae bacterium; assembly: GCA_025449775.1. Taxonomy (GTDB): domain Bacteria; phylum Bacteroidota; class Ignavibacteria; order Ignavibacteriales; family Ignavibacteriaceae; genus IGN2. The sequence goes on along the minus strand of JANWIS010000038.1, from coordinate 1,257 downwards.
TTAAATTTATCGGAACAATTGATCCTTCAGTGAAAGATTCTATTAATAAAGCAGGACTATCCAGTTATACTGAATACCTCGGTTTTCTTCCTTATAAAAAAATGCTTGAAGAAGTTTGTAATGCTCAATTCCTGCTTGTCTGTGCATCAGAACCACGACACGTTCCGGGAAAGCTATTTGAATATTTAAGAACAGGCAAGCCGATCATTGCATTTGGGAACAATAACTCAGAAGTGAAAGATATTCTAAGAGAAACAAATTCCGGGATGATGTTTAGTTATAGCGAAAGTGGTAATGAATTTTTTGAGCAATACAAAAATTTTCAAACGAAGATGGAAGTTGCATGTAAATTTGAGAGAGAAATTATCGCTGCTGATTTAGGAAAAATTCTTGATTCGCTTTAAGAAGCAATATTTATGAAAAGGATTAATTAAATGGATTCAAAAAATAAAAGTTACGAACATCAAATTGAGCATCTGCGGAAGTATCCCGAAGACAGATGCAAGCTGATGCTTGACCACAATACAATTAATAGATGGAGATACGAAAGACTCTATAAATGCATCGATCCGTTATTACAAAATTATCCTGAATCAAGCTGGCTTACTGTCGGAGATTTTTATTACGGTACCGATGCACAATATCTGCAATCGAAAGGTCATAAAGTAGTTGCATCGGATATTGATGATTATTTTTTAAAGAAGGGAAAAGAAATCGGGTATATAGAAAATTATTCGAGAGAAAATGTTGAAGCTTTATCTTTCAGTGATTCTGCTTTCGACTTTGTTCTGTGCAAAGAAACATTCCATCATTTACCTCAGCCTTATATTGGATTGTATGAAATGTTACGTGTAAGTAAAGTGGGTGTTATGCTGATAGAACCATACGACAGATTTGTGAACGCATCAACAGTTGAAAAATTTGCGAACCGGCTTCTCAAAATAATAAAGGGTCCATCACACGATCTTTATGAACCTTCAGGCAATTATAAATATTCACTTTCCAAAAGAGAGCTTGTAAAAATAGCGTTAGGACTTAACCTGCCTTTTATAGCGATTAAATATTTGAGTGATTATTACAGAGATGGGCTAGGAATAGAATACAAACCAAAAAATGATAAAATTATTAATAAAATAAAAAGACAAATTCAGTTGAGAGATTTTTTATGGAAGCTGAGATTATTCCCGCCCACTTTTCTGGTTGCGATCATTTTAAAGGATGATGTTAACACAAAATTTTTGATCGATGCAGAATATG
>JANWIS010000037.1 GCA_025449775.1 Ignavibacteriaceae bacterium | reverse complement strand
TAAAGAAGTAGTGTTCTTTTTCTTCTGGGGATTCCTCGTCCATTTCAACTTCAACTTTGGTATGACTGTCTGGCGTGAGTTTTATTTTTGTAACATCACTGAAAGAGTAAACAGCTGTATAACCTTCCCATTCTTCATTGCTAATAAATTCATGAGAAACATATTCAACATTTTCACCATATCCTTCTGCATCGGTCCTGATTTCATTTTCAGTGAACAGAGAAAATTCTTCCTCAGAAGTTGTATCCTGAAAAGATTGTGCAAATTCTCTGATCATATCAACAACAGCTTTGCTCATTAAAACTTTTTCACTTATTGAACCGCTTCCATCTTTATTTACCCGTAAATTTGTTTCTACCTGAAAACAGCCTGTAAATATTATGGGCAATGTAAGCAGGAATAAAAAAATCTTGTTTAATTTCATTTAATCCCTTTGAATAATCTTGGTGAATTTCACAGCCAAAATTACAAAATATTTTTAGTTATTCTGATGCTTGAATTTCATTTTTAACAATGTTTTCATATTAAATCTGCAGATTAAAAGCCTTCAGGCAATTTTATATATTTAAACTGCAATAATTAAAGTTTAAGCTTTTGAAAATTTTGAACCGCAAAATAATAACGAGGATTGGTGTAGTTATTTTTGCCAGCCTTGTACTTTACATCGCTCAATCTTTTAGGGAAGATGTTGATGCATCAATCAATAATTTTTTTGTAAAAATGAGCGGTGGAACCTCGCCAGATACAAATATTATCATAATTCATTTTTCAGAACAGGATATTGCTCAGCTCGGACCCTGGCCGATAAAAAGAAATTATTATGCACTTCTGATTAACCAGCTTACAAAACTTGAAGTGAAAAAGATCGGAATTGAAATTTTCTTAAGCTCAAGATTTGTTACTCAATCCGTCTATGATAATTTATTGAAAAAAGAAATTGAGAGGTCCGGAAGAGTAGTTTTAAGTTCTATTGCAGGAAGAATAAATGAAATAAATAATTTGTACCTGACTGATTCGCTGAGCTTCCCAAGTCCAAAATTATTGAACGAAGAATTTTTAACAGGTCATCTTAATTATATCAGGAATTCTGGTTATAGTATTCCTTTGATTATCAGGAATAATGATATTAGGGAGAAAGCATTTTCACTTCAGCTTGCAGGAATTGAATATGAAGCGAAATCGTTAGAAATAAACTTTATTTCTAGATGGGCTGGATTTAAAAAATATTCTGCTCTAGAGTTTACCGATCTCGTGTTTAACAAAAGCAGCAAACTCAATAAATTTAAAAACAAAGTTGTAATTATCGGGATCAGTGATCCTCAAATTGCCGTATCTATCCAAACTCCCTTTGATGATCAGCTTCCGGGAATTGCTCTGCATGCTTTTGCTCTAGATAACATTATCAATTCACGAGGGATAAACAATAGTTATTATATTTTTTCTATTTTACTTTTTCCGATACTTATACTTGCATTTATCTTTTACAGAAGCTTGTTCGATAAAAAAGTAGTATTAAAATATCTTCTCCTTGGAATTTTTATTCTGACCTTTTCGTTTTTACTTGTAAACTTATTCTACTGGAAAACCTCGCTTGCCTTATTCGTGATTCCTTTTATTGCATTGATCGCTTGTGATTTTGTGCTTCACTTTTTGGAAGGGCAAAGCGAACTTAAAGATGTACTTGATGAAACTACATTACTACGGAATTTACTTCATGCAAAAGAAAATCAGCTGTTAACTCTTCAAAAAGAATTTGATACTGCTGGTGAAGAACCATCACGACTTGTTGAAAAAATCAAAGCATTGAAAAGTGATATTGAAAGGCTTAAAGAAAATGAAGATGACAGGTCGGAAGCAAAAATAGTTATCGAAGGTAACGTTGAAAATTTTAATGAGATAGTTTATACTTCCACCTCGATGGCAAATGTAATTGAAATTATAAAAAAAGCAGCACCGACTGATGCAACAATTTTGATCACAGGTGAAAGCGGAACAGGCAAAGAGCTGGTTGCACATTCAATACACTTGCTGAGCAAAAGAAAAGATAAAAAATTTGTTGCTGTAAACTGCGGTGCACTTACTGACAGCATTTTAGAAAGCGAATTATTCGGTTATGTCCGTGGGGCTTTTACTGGTGCTTTTGCAGATAAGCAGGGAAGATTCGAATTGGCGAATGAAGGAACTATCTTCCTTGATGAGGTTGGAGAGACATCTGAAAATTTCCAGGTGAAGATGCTTCGGGTTTTGCAATCCGGTGAAATTGAAAAAGTCGGTTCAACAACTACCAATAAAGTTAATGTGAGGGTTGTGGCTGCAACCAATAAAGATCTTTCAGTACGTGTAAAAGAAAAAAAATTCCGTGAAGATTTATATTACAGGTTAAACGTCATCATGATTAATATACCTCCGTTACGAGAAAGAAAAGAAGATATTAACGTACTGGCAAAAAGTTTTCTTCAAGCCGAATCGCCGGACATAATTATCTCTAAAGCTGTGTTACAGGCACTGAATGATTATAAATGGAAAGGAAATGTACGAGAGCTTCAATCAGTAATAAAAAGAGCAGCGATCTTTGCTAAATCCGAACAAAGAAATTTTATCCGGCTTTCAGATTTGCCAAAAGAAATAGTTAAAGAAACAAGATACACTTTTGATGATCTTGTCATTGAATCACTCCGGAGTAAAAAATTTTCTCACTCATCAATTACCGAAACTGCAAATGAATTGGGAAACGTAAATAGAACTCTCATTGCTGAAAACTTCAGAGGAGTTATTCTGAAATCTTTGGTAGAAAATGAATTTAATGTTGAGCAAACAGTTTTGCTTGTATCAGGATCGGATGAAGATGAAATTCACAAAAGAGTTCAGGCTAAAATCCAGACATTCCTATCAAACATTGAAAATGATCTTAAAAAAATAGAAACGGAAAATTTTGCAGAATTGAAAAACCGATTCTCGTCAAAATATAAAAACCTTCCTGTCAAATTTCATCAATACCTGGATGAAGTTATTAAATGGAACATAAAAAATGGTATCAAGTAACCTTTCATATCCTGATTCAGTCTTAAGATAAGACCGTTCGTTTAAAATAATTCGTAAAAGAAAATCTTATAGTTTATTTTTTCTTGCATCAATTAAAAACTTTTGTAATTGGGAGGACTAATGAAAAAAATCAGTGTCATCACTACTTTAATAATAACATTATTTAGCGGTTATAATTTATTATCACAGGATTCAACAGAAACAGAAAAAGACTGGGAGTGGGATTGGGAAGTTGATGATTGGGCAGATTGGCATAACAAGAAGCCAACAATCTCAGTCGATTATGGTTTCTCAGATATTTCCCGCGTTGATGTTGAAGCACCATTTACCGATAACAATCTTATTGAGCTGAAACTTGGTTACACAAATAAAAGAAATTCAAAATATGCTGACTACCTTGAAAGGCAGGCATTTAATTACATGTTTCTGAATCGCAACACAACCGAACTTGCCGGTGATCCGGAAAATGCTTCTGATATAAAAACAAACAACTGGCAATTCGGGTTAGCATGGTCAAGCGGATACGGATATATTATCGGGACAAATGCTTCCATAACTCCGTATTTTACCGGAACGATGAACTGGACAAACATTGACTTTGCAGATGATTCACTTAGTGCCAACGACGAGAGAGTAAAAGAGTTGTATGATGAAACATTCCGTTTTGGTTCAAGCAATGAAATGGGTGTACGTTTTCAGGCGACACAAATGATAGTATTGAATGCTGGATATGAAAGAGCAATTGTTTTCGAAAGGCATTTATTCTGGAAATGGGCAGGAAGCAGTATAATTGAATTAGCTGCACACGGACTGCTCGATGTTTTTTTAAAAGAAATTTATAAATCTTCTCCTGCCGCCGGACCAATTGTTTTTTTTGTTCTTAAAAGCGCACTCGGATATGGATTGTATGAACTAAGACAGGAAAAAATGAACTGGCCATTCGACAGTGCACCGCCTGTTGCATTCGATAATATAAAATTTGGAGTGTCGTTCGTATTCTGAGATGCACTAAAGAATCGTTTTGTTAGTTGAACGTGATTTTAATGTTCACAATTTCTGATCTGGTTCTGATACGTACTGGAGGTCCCCAGGTTCCGGCACCCGAAGTTACATAGTAATGTGTTGTTCCTTTTTTCTTATAACCATGGCTTACTTCAAATATCCACCTGGTGAAAATATTTCCAGGCCAGATTTGCCCATTATGCGTATGACCTGAAAGCTGTAAATCAATTCCGCTTTCTTCTGCCTGATGTAGTTTAACCGGTGTGTGGTCTAAAAGAATTTTAAGATGATCAGAAGTAATTGTGCTGATGATATGCATGAGTGACATTCTACTTCTCCCTGTAAAAGCTTTCATCACGACATCTTCCCTGCCGATAATATAAAAGCTGTTGTCAATTAATTCATAATTGTCTCTTAAAACTTTAATTCCAAACTTTTCAAGAAACTTATCACTTTGTTCGACATCATTTATAAACTCATGGTTACCATTAACAGTATACATACCATACTTTGCATTTAATTTTTTAAAAGAATTTCCAATACCTCTGTCTTTTAAAATCACCGCTTTATCATCCACTATATCTCCGGCGAATAAAATTATATCAGGGTTTAATGAATTAATTTTATCAACTATACTTGAAAGTAACTTTTCACCATCTATTGTAGAAAGGTGCAGATCGGCTGCCATAACAATATTCAGCTCGTTTAGTTTTCCATTCTTTTTTGGAAGAGAAATATTCAAAGTTTTTATTATGATATTTCTCTTATAATAATTACCGAGCAAAACGATGAGTGAAACAAAACCAACAATTACTATTGATATTATTTGTCCTGTTAGTTCATAATTATTGTAAATGATATCCGGAAGAAAATGTATTAATGAATCGAGAAGCAGAATTATATCAAGCCCTAAAAGAAAAAAGATAAAGTAAACAAAGAACGCAAACCAGTATGCGCCGATTGTTAACCACAAATTGTAAACAGCTGGTGTTAAATATTTATCAAACAATTTTGCAAAAATATAACCGTATGAAGTAAGCATGAAAGCTGCGATATAAAAAGGTTTTATAACAGGAATTGAGTTGAGTGCCTGCCAACCTTTTATGAAAACGTAATAGTTGAGTGCAGTGTAAATTGAAAAGAAGATTGTGAAGAACAGGTACATTTTATCAAAATTTATTATTGAAAAATATTAAGATAGTTTTATCACTGTCATTGATGAATGATTAGCAAATATTTACTATATTTTCATAGCAAATAGTTTATCTGCTTTTTATTTTAGTTTTTCTTTCATACAAAATATCAGGAGGCTACATGGATCTGCAAAACGGTTCCTATAAACCAATGTCGGTTACTGATTGGGTTATCACTTTCATTATTAGTTATATTCCTCTTGTCGGTATTGTAATGTTGTTTGTCTGGGCGTTTGGAGATGGAACTCATCCGAGTAAAAAAACATGGGCACAAGCGTTGTTGATATTTGCACTCATTATGTTTGTGCTGGGAATCATCTTTTTTATTATATTCTGGACTGTAATCGCAAGTATGTTTGCCGGATTCAGCACTTACTCCTGAGTTGTTTTATACTTAAAAAAAATTTGAGGGCTCAATGCCCTCTTTTTTTATTTCAACTTTTTAACAACAACTAACTATGACGAATAATCATAATATCGCCATCCTTCACAATATATTCTTTTCCTTCCAATCTCCAGGCTCCAACTTCTTTCGCTTTTGCAAATGAACCGGCAGTTATAAAATCATCGTAACCAACAACCTCAGCACGAATAAATTTTTTATAAAAGTCTGTATGAATTTCACCGGCTGCTTCCTGGGCATTCGAACCTTTTTTAATTGTCCAAGCACGACATTCGGGTTCTCCGCAAGTAAAAAATGATTGAAGACCGAGCAGATCATAAGCTTCCCGGATGATTCCATTTAAAGCAGATTCTTTTATACCATATTCCTTCATAAATATTTCTACTTCTTTTTCTGAAAGTTCGGACATTTCCTGCTCAATCTTTCCGAAGAAAAAAAGTGCTTTTGTGTGTTTGCTTAATTTTTTCTTTGCAAGCTCTTCTAAATATTTTCCAGTTTCATTTATCTGAGTTTCATCGAGATTAATTGCAATGAGCATCGGTTTTACAGATAAAAGCTGAAACGAGCTTAACAATTTTACTTCATCATCGTGAAGATGTGCATCTCTCAGAGGTTTTTCTGACTGAAGTATTTCATAGCATTTTTCTATCAGCAATAATTCGCGCTTGAGTTTTTCATCCTGCATTTTCTGAATTTGCTTTTTTACAGTTTCAATTCTTTTCTCAAGTATCGCTAAATCAGAAAGAATAAATTCAGTTTCAAATGAATCAATATCTCTGATCATATTGATCGATCCATCGGGATGAGGAACAAGCTCGTTGTTAAATAACCGAACTACCTGTATCAGCGCATCATTTGTTTTTACTTTTCCAAGAAAGTTGCTTGTAAATTGAGTTGAACCTGAGTCGCCTTTGTGCAACCCGACTACGTCAAGAACTTCAATGCTGGCACTTGTTTTCTTTTTCGGATTAAAAATTTCAGTCAGTTTATCCAGCCTTTTATCCGGAACTTTAATTATCGACTGGTGTGTTTCAACCTTTGCCATTGATGAGGCATCGAGGTGTGTTTTGGTTATTGTCTGGAAAAGAGTTGACTTCCCTGATTGCGGTAATCCTACAATACCTATTTGCATCTTTAAACTATTTTTCTGCCAAATATAATAAAGTTTTTGATTTGAAGTTTTTTACTATATTTAAATTAAATTCTTATCACAAAATGTAAATAACAAAAATGAAATTCATTAAATATTTTATTTCGATTGTAATAACATCTTCTTATGTTTTTATTTCATGCAGCACTGTTCCCATTTCAGGCAGATCACAATTGAATATGATTTCAAACAGTGAAATGTTAACAATGAGTTATCAGCAGTATGATGAATTTCT
>JANWIS010000036.1 GCA_025449775.1 Ignavibacteriaceae bacterium | reverse complement strand
TTACAAATCTTGTTTGCCAGGTAACTGGTGGTCCTTGCACTTATACCGGACTTGGTATGAAAGAATCGCATCATCATCTTAACATCTCGGAAAAAGAATGGCAGGCAATGGGAGAAGAATTCAAAATAACGCTCGATAAATTCGGAGTTCCCGTAAAGGAACAGCAGGAACTTTTTGATATTGTTGAGAGCACTAAAAAAGATATTGTAATGGTTGGAGAGAAATAAAGATTTTTTTTATTTATGAATGGGGATACTTTTGAATGTGTCCTCATTTAATAATTAATTGTTCAGAATCTCTTCATACAATTTCCTGAACTTTTTCAAATCTTCCCAGCAATCTTTTTTCCAGTTAGGATTTCGCAACAACGCAGCAGGATGATACGTAACCATAACTTTTGCATCTTCATATTCAAAAATCTTTCCTCTTAGCTCACCAAGTGAGTCCCTTTTCTTCAACAGACCTTTTGCTGCTGTTAAACCAAAACATAAAATTAATTTTGGCTTTATCAGTTCACATTGTTTTTTAAAATAAGGCATGCACGTATCCATTTCATCAGGAAGCGGAGTTCTATTATCAGGCGGACGGCATTTAACAACATTGCCGATGTAAACTTCCTGCCGCTCAAATTTGATTGCACGAAGCATATCAGTTAAAAGCTGTCCGGCTCTTCCAACAAAAGGCAATCCCTGTTTATCCTCTTCAGCACCCGGACCTTCTCCAATAACTAATACATCAGCATTCTGGTTGCCAGTTCCAAAAACAAATTTGTTTCTGCCTTTATGCAACCGGCATTTTGTGCAATCGCAAATTAATTTTTCAAGCTCATCGAGTGAAGTTGTCTTTTGCCAATCTTCTTTTGCTTCAGGGAATAGTGCTTGTTCAGCAAAAAGTGATGATGGTTCTTTTACTTCTGAAGTTGTTCTTGTTTTTTTTGGAATGAATAATTCATCACCAAAAATTTCCTGTTGAACTTTTAAGGATTTTATTATTTCCTTTTTAATTGAATTGTTCATTCTAAAATCTTTTTTGCTTCACTCAATATTTTATTTGCGGACTGAAACTTTGATAGCAAGGGGAGCTTTATTGATTTGCCGTCTTTCCTGATTATTGTGACTCTGTTTGTATCAACTTCAAATCCGCTTTCTTTACCTGGAGAATTCAACACAATCATATCAAGATTTTTATCGCTCAGCTTTTTCTTAGCGTTTTTAATTTCATTTTCCGTTTCAAGTGCAAAGCCGATTACTTTTGTTTTCTTTGCTTTTATTGAAGAAAGAATATCGGGATTGAGACTCATTTTCAATTCCATTATTCCTTTTTCTTTTTTAATTTTATTCGAAGCTGCTTTAACAGGACGAAAATCTGAAACCGCGGCCGACATAATCAGCAAATCATTTTTCTCAATTTCTTTTTTAATTACTTGTTCCATCCCGGATGCTGAACGTACTTTCATCATTTTTATTTCAGGATAAAAATTTTGTGATGAAGGTCCTGAAACAAGTGTAACATCGGCACCACGTAAATAAGCTGATTTAGCAATTGCATAACCCATCTTTCCTGAAGAACGGTTGCCGATAAATCTAACAGGATCAATATCTTCATAAGTTGGTCCGGCTGAAACAAGTATTTTTTTACCAGATAAATCTTTTTTATATCCTGAAAGAATTAACTCAACTGTATCCAGAATTTTATTTACATCGGCTAATCTTCCTTCCCCGGAAAGTCCGCTTGCTAACTCGCCTGATTCCGGGTAAATAATATGATGACCGAGCTTTTCCAGTTTCAAAAGATTTTCCTTATTGATTGGATTATTATACATATCAACATCAGCAGCCGGTGCAATTACTAATGGAGATCTTAAAGCGGTGACAAGAGTTGTTAAAGCATTATCGGCAAATCCATAAGAAATTTTTGCAATCGTATTTATAGTTGCCGGAGCGATCAGCATTAAATCTGCCCACAAAGCATAATCGATATGCCAGGTTGAAAGGTCAGTTCCGTTTTTTTGATTTACTGGAAAAGTATTTACAACTACATCGTTGTGAGAAAGACTTGAGAGTGTTAACGGAGCAATAAATTCTACGGCAGAAGGTGTTAAGACAACCCGTACTTCAGCTCCTCTTTTGGTAAGCTCTCTAACTATAAAGCCGGATTTATAAGCAGCAATACAGCCGGTTACACCAAGAAGTATTTTTTTCCCTTGAAAGGTATCTTTGATCATTGAATTAATTTCAATTTAGTTACCTTAAATTTATAGAATTAATGAAAAGATATCCTAAAAAAGAAATCCGGCATAAGCCGGATTCATAATTCTAATTTATCAGATATTGCAAGATTATTTTTTGTGACCGAATTCGACTTTCCCAGCTAAAAATTCACTCAGTGCCTGAATGTGTGGTTTTTCTCTTTTCTCCAAATCCAATGCAATTTTAAGCTGAGCAGGGTTATCAATATCTTCACTCTCGTCATCACTTGTTGCTTCAGGAATTGTGCTCAGTAAAGCATTGAACTCAATTTTATTTTCTGCATTAATCTGACGGGCTCTTTTAGAAGCTACAATAATACCTTCATATACATTGCTTGCTTTTTTATCAATTTCTCTCAGGTCAACAGGATTTATTTCCATTTATTTATTCTCCTTTAGAATTTTATTTACTAAACTTTTTGCTTCTTTTAAAGCTGTATCAAGTTCTCTATTTTCAATAATGTAATCGAATTCATCTTTAAGACTCAATTCCATCTGAGCACGTTCTACTCGTTTGTTAAAATCCGATTCATTTTCAGTATTTCTGTTTCTTAGTCTCTCAACTAGTTCTTCGAAACTGGGAGGCGAAATATATATTAATTGTGCATCACCGTAAAGTCTTTTAATTGACAGTGCCCCTTTTACATCAAGTTCCAACAAAACAGGCTTTCCGACATTAATATTCTCATCAATAAAGCTTTTAAAGGTGCCGTAATAGTAATCATAAAATTTTTCCCATTCGATAAACTCATTATTTTCAATTTTTCTTTTGAACTCTTGTTCAGACAGAAAATAATATTCAACTCCGTCTTTTTCCATCTCTCTTTTAGGTCGGGTTGTAGCAGAAATTGAAAAAACTATTTCAGGAAATTCTTTTAATATTTCCTTTGCAATTGTAGTTTTTCCGGCACCACTTGGAGCAGAAAATACGATGAGTGTTCCATTTTTCCTGTGCAAAACCTACTCGATGTTTTGAATTTGCTCTCTTATTTTTTCAATCTGTTCTTTTATAAAAACGGATGAATGAATAATTGATGTTGAAATTGATTTTGATGAAATAGTATTTGTTTCGCGGTTCATTTCCTGGCAGAGAAAGTTAAGCTTTTTCCCCGGTTCGTTTTCATTCTTCAAGCTATCTTTAAAAAATTTCAGATGACTTTTTAATCTCACACATTCTTCTGTAATGTCTGCTTTGTCTGCAATTAATGCCATTTCAAGATTTAACCTGTCTTCATTTATTTCAGCATTATTTGTTAACTCAACAATACGCTGTTTCAATTTGTCGTAATAATCATCCACACTTTTTTTGAATTCTTTTTCAATCTCAGAAACTTTTTTGCTTATCATTTCAATTCTTGAAGAAAGATCCTTTGAAAGTTCAGCACCTTCTTTTTTCTTCATCAGAATCAATTTCTCAATTGCTTTGCTTAAAGCTGACCTAACGATCTCGAATTCTGATTTGCTGATTTCATTTTCCTGGCTTGTAAAAATTTCTTTGTTGTTAAGAAGGTGATCGAGTTTAATATCTTCTTTTATCCCGGCGATCTTCCTCACTTTTTTAATCAGCAATATTTCATTTGATAATTTGGTGACATCAACAGAAAGAAATCCGTTTTCAATTCCATCCTTTTTAAAACGAATGACAACGTTCAGCTTGCCTCTCATTACTTTTGTTTTAATGAATTCTCTTATTTCATAATCATAAGAAGAAAGGATTGAAGGAAGCTTTAATGATATTTCAAAAAATCTGCTATTAACACTTTTTATTTCGGCTTCTGCGAATGTAGTATTTTTTGAACCGCTTCCTTTACCGTAACCGGTCATACTAAAAATCATCTTCTTTTTCCTGTAGGATTACTTTTATTTTAATTTGATTTGCTAAAGATAGTGAGAAGCGGTCAAATGATTTAATCAGAATGCTTCACCAATACCGAAATTCAGTACTAAAGTATCAAAAAACTGTTTCTCGAAAATAAATTTCATATCCTTCGGATCATAAAATTTAAAGCCAAAATCTATCCTGAAAGGAGCAATAGGAGAATAATATCTAATACCTGTTCCAATCGCTATGGCAATCTGGTTTAACTTTAAATCTTCAATTGCATTCCAGGTATTTCCATAATCTATGAATAAAACGGCACCAAATTCTTTTTCAAATCTTCTTCTGTATTCAATGCTTCCTTCGAGTAAAAAATTTCCACCACGGATTTTTAATTCATCATTTAATGACGGTGGAAATAAATTAAGCAAAGGATCTGATGGAATAAGTTCTCTTCCCTTCCAGCCTCTTACTGAGTTGCTTCCTCCTGCAAAAAATGTCTGGTTAGGTGAAACAATTGCAGGATCACCACTTAGCATGTGTATGTAGCCTGATTTAAATTTCAAACCAACGACTGTATTGTTGTCTCTTGAAACAGCGAAATAGGAGCCGATTGTCAGCTGGAGTTTGATATAATATCCTAATGAATCAACTGCTAATATCGTCTGGTTTGTAGAAAGCTCTTTCAAATCCCATTTAACATTTGCTGAGGAGACTTCTGTGATCAATGAAATAGTTCTTCCTTCTGTCGGATAAAAAAGATCATCAGTAGTAGTTGAACCAATTTCAGTTCCTAATGACGAGGTGAATGTTTTCGGACTTATAGATACAGTATCTCCTTCATATTCAATTTCAGGTATAGAATAATCCAGCCTGTCAAAACGTAAATAAGGGTTAAGCAGATTTATAAAAGTATGTCTTGGCATATCAACAGCAGAAGTAAAATTGGCTCCATAGTTCTGATATTCTACATTGGATATATCATAAGATTTTAAAAAAGTTTCAAGCCTTCCGGCAATACTTCTGCTGAATAAAAACGGCTGTTCTACAATCGCAGAAAGATCTATCTCCGATTGAAAAGTTTCTTTGAAAGAGGTAGAACCAAATCTAATACCTGTAATATCATTGACTCGAAAACGTGTTCTGAGAGTAAGCTTTCTTGCATCACCCAGAAAATTTTTCCGGATATAACTGATACCAACACCAACATTAAAATAGTTGAATTCATTATCAGCAAATACTTCCGGGGATACTTCATTCAACGATGTTACAGTGCCGGTTATTAACAGCTGAACTTTGTTGCTAACAGAATCCTGCTTAACACCTTTAAGATTTATGGTACTAAATAACCCGGTTCTGGCCAATCTAACCCTGCTTTTTAAAATTTCTTCTTCTTTATAAGCATCACCGGGATTTATATTTGTCAGGTATTTTATTAACTCGTCACTAATTTCAGAATTTGCTTCACCATCTTTAACGATTTTTATTTCGTCATAAACGTGCCAGCCGCCGGTTTTGAAATAAGTTGAAAGATCCGTCTTGGTATTTATTGTGTCAACTCTGACAACTGTACTATCGTACCTTGCAAGCATAAATCCATGATTTTTAAGGTAAGTAATTATCTCATCATTTTTTTCCTGAACATTTTCCTGAACGTATCTTTCCCAGGTAGGATATTCGAGGTACGGGCTTATTTCTGTTTTAATTTCAGTGCTAAGACTCTCAAGTCCGCGAAGTTTAACATCACCATAAGTAAACATTTCATTTTCTGTTATATGGTAAGTCAGCTCTACACTTTTTCCAGATGTATCAACTACAAATGAATAACCAATCTGAGCTTTAAAATATCCGTTTACGGCATAAAAGGATTTTAAAGAAATAATATCAACTGGAATTGCACTTGAATCAAAATAATTTGGAGGTGAACCGATAAATGATACTGTATTATATAAAAATCTCCAAAGCCAGAATGGATTTTCTTCATTCTGGATTACAGACTTCAACTCAGTCGCATTGAAGGTTTCGTTCCCGGTAAAATCTATTGAAGATAATTCATACAATTCGGTTTGTTGTGCAGACAGCTCGACAAAAGAAGAGGATATGAATACAATAAAAAAGCCGTAAAATATAAACTTCATTTAGTAGCAGCTTTATTTCATAATTCAATTGCACACATCAGAGGAAATAAATTTTTAATTGTCAAAGCTCGGTATCAAATTGATTTTTCTACAAGCCTGAGATTTGGATAATCTCTCCGGAAATAACTGATAAAGAAATTTTTTATCAATGGTTTATCTATGTTATCAGAAAGTTCAAGCGAAATACTTCTTTCAGATGCAACCGATAGATGGGCACTATATACTTTCTGATTTTTGAGATTAATTATATGTGAATAGACATCTCCTCCGCCAGTGCCTAAAAAATAACTTCTCGAATTATAGTATATAAGCTCAGAACCGGGATCGGAGAATTTTATTTTATCAACCATGCACTGAACAAATGAACCTTCGAGAAGCCCGGTATCATATTTAACCTGGAACTCTCCTTCTATCCAGCTTATAAGATAAAACCGGATTCCCCATTCGTTCTTTTCAGAAACCTCTGCTCCTGCAACAATAGATTTTACGGAATCAGAATCAAAAAAACCTGAGCTTGAAAAAGAAATGTTTTCACCAATCAGGTCTTTAGCAGTTTTAAGAACAAGCTGATCATTTTCAAAAAGATTATGAGGTGGTGGTTCATTTGATTTTTTACATCCTGTGAATGCAATGCTCAATGCAAGGATGATCAAACAGCAGAAAATTTTATTTGATAACAATTTCAGTTCCTTCTTTAATTACTGAATAGAGTTCATCTATGTTTTCATTACTCAAGGCGATTGATCCATCAGTCCAGTTAAAAACAAACGGCAGATTCTTAAATATATAATTGTACTCACCAATTCCATGTATTCCAATATTTCCACCGAGTACGTTGTTAAATTTTGTGCAGCCTTCATAATAATACTGGAATTTTATTTCGTTGAATTCTTTCTGAGAAATCAATCCTTTTCTAAGTGCATTCGTTCCATCATCAAGATTCGGATAATTGATCTGGAAGAACTTATAATATTTATGCTTGGTCTGAACTTTACATATTCTATAAACACCAACCGGAGTTGCAAGATCATCTGCACGGGATTTAGGTGTCCGGACAGATTTTCCGAAGCTGACTCTGTAATTTTTAACCAATATTCCATTTTCATACAAACCCAAAGTATAATTCTGTCTGTCAACAATTATTCCGGGATTTTCAATTTTAGAGAAACCGTTCACCTGCATTGCTTCGGATAGAGGTACATCTCGCAGATGAAGTACAATGCCATAAACCAGAACACCAAAAAAGAATAAAATCATTGCTAAAGTAAGATAAATAATATTCCTTGCAACACCTTTGGTTGTATAATCTCCTATTTTGATAGGACCAATTTGGAATTCTTTTAACTTCTCAAAAATTTTCACACCGGGTTTCCGTCTCTTTAAAACTTTTTTTTGATTCAATTGAATCAAAATTTAATTAAAAATAGACTAATTTTTAGTGGAATATTAATGCAATGAAAATCTCCATTGAATGAAAATTAATAAAGTGTTGTTCAAAAGCTTTTATTCTATTAGTCATTCTGTATTGATAGTCTCACAAAAAAAAGCCCCGAATTATTTTCGAGGCTGATAAAAAACTTTTTGCAAATAAGTTAAACTTCCATTATTTCTTTTTCTTTGTGCTTGAGTGTATCATCAATCAGCTTAATATGTTCATCCGTTAATTTCTGAACTTCGCCTTCTGCATCGCGTAGTTGATCTTCAGACATTTTCTTTTCTTTTAGTTCCCTCTTAAGATGGTCATTTGTATCACGCCTGATATTTCTAATTGCCACTTTAGAATCTTCACCAAATTTCTTCACGAGTTTTACAAGTTCCTTCCTTCGCTCTTCATTCAATGCTGGAATCGGGATTTTAAGATTTGTTCCGTCGCTGATAGGATTTAATCCGAGGTTTGCCTCAAGAATAGCTTTATCAATTATCTGGACCATTTGCTTTTCCCATGGTGTAACTGAAAGAGTATGTGCATCGAGAACCGAAATATTGCCAACTTGTTTCAGTGGTACCATGTTTCCATAATAATCCACTTTTATACTATCCAGAAGTACTGTGGTTGCTTTACCGGATCTTACATTTGCCAGTTCGTTTCTTAATGTCTCAATAGTTTTATCCATCCTGCTTTTGGAATCTTTAATTAATTGATGCATAAAATTACCTCAGTTTATTATTAAGATTCTTAAGAAAGTTTTTCCCCATTATTAATGAGAGTGCCAACCTCGTTTCCATTAACCAACTTTAAAAAATTATCCGGAACATCCATATTAAATACAATCATCGGAAGATTATTTTCCTGGCAAAGACTTACAGCTGTTAAATCCATTATACGCAGGTTTTTCTTTAAAATATCGAGATAAGAAATGTTATCGAATTTAACTGCCTTTGGATTTTTTTCCGGATCGCTGTCAAAAACACCATCGACTCTGGTTCCTTTTACAATCACATCAGCATTTATTTCCACGGCACGTAATGAAGCAGCCGTATCAGTACTAAAAAAAGCATGACCGGTTCCGGCACCAAAAATTACTATTCTTTTCTTTTCAAGATGTCTTATCGCTCTTCTGCGAATGTACGGTTCGGCAATCGCTTCCATATTAATAGCAGTCATTAACCGGGTAGGAATTTCTCTTTTTTCAATGGCATTTTGTAAAGCAAGTGCATTGATAACTGTAGCCAGCATACCCATCTGATCACCTGTTGCCCGGTCAATACCCTGAGACCTTGCACTCAACCCACGATAAATATTTCCTCCACCGATTACTATTCCTAGCTCAACGCCTGTATTGTATACTTTTTGAATTTCAGCGGCAAAAAATTCCAGGATGTTATTATCAATTCCAAATTCCTGTGAACCCATAAGTGATTCACCGCTTAGTTTTAGAATTACTCTTTTGAATTTTAAACTCATTTCATCCTGAAAAATTTTTACAGTTAAATATAAAAAAGGTCTTAATAATATTAAGACCTTACAATTCGAAATTATTTTTTCTCGTCCCCGAGGTGAAAACGATCGAACTTTGTTACTTCGGCTTTGGAAGAGTATTTTGCATTAAATTCTTTGATCA
This sequence comes from Ignavibacteriaceae bacterium, assembly GCA_025449775.1. Lineage (GTDB taxonomy): Bacteria > Bacteroidota > Ignavibacteria > Ignavibacteriales > Ignavibacteriaceae > IGN2. The sequence continues at coordinate 2,430 of JANWIS010000036.1, read as the reverse complement.
GATCACCAACCGTTTTTGAATTATCTTTTATGAATGCCTGTTCAAGAAGAACATTTTCCTGGTAAAATTTATTCAATCGTCCGAGTGCAATCTTTTCAAGTATCTGTTCCGGTTTACCTTCTTTTTTTGCAAGCTCTTTATAAATTTCAATTTCCTTATCAACAGTAGCCTTAGGAACATCTTCCCTATTTATGCTGATGGGATTCATTGCGGCAACCTGCATTGCAATGTCTTTACCAATCAGATTCAATTCATCAACTCCGTCTTTAACATTTTCAAACTTAACAAGCACTCCAAGCTTCGAACCCATATGAACATAATCAACTAGCAGTCCGTGTTCGGATTTGAGATTATCAAAACGTGATATCTCTATTTTTTCTCCAACTTTTCCTAAAACTTCGTTCAGCTTATCATTTAAATCTGAATTCACTTTTAATAATTCATCAACACTTTTGGGTTTACTTGTGTAAACTTTTTCAATCACAAACTTTGCAAGGTTAACAAAGTCTTCACTCTTTGCAACGAAATCTGTTTCGCAATTTATTTCTGCTATTGAAGCAAACTTTTTATCATCAGAAACTTTTGTTACTATTAAGCCCTCGTTGGCTGATTTCTCTGCTCTTTTTGCGGCAACCGATGCGCCTTTTTTTCTAAGTATTTCAATAGCTTTCTGAAAATCGCCATTAGCTTCTTCAAGCGCTCTTTTGCAATCCATCATTCCAGCACCGGTTTTTTGTCTTAAATCATTAACTTGTGCAGCAGTAATCTGCATTATCAAATCTCCTTTTCCGTATTATTTTTCTGAGGGCGTTTCGGTTAATCCTGAATCAGTAGATCCTTCAGAAGTTTCTCCTTCTTTCTTTTCTTTTCTCTTCAAATGTTTTTTAGAAAATTTCTTTTCATCTTCTGCTTCCGGTTCATTCTGATCTTCTTTTCTCGTTCGTTCTCTTTCAGCAACTTCCTCAGCTTTTCTCTCTTTAAACTTTGCCTGACCTTCGATTACAGCATCAGAAATATACCTGACAATCAGCTCAATGGTTTTAACTGCATCATCATTAGCAGGAATTACGTGATTGATTTCATCCGGATCGCAATTAGTATCAACAATTGCAAAGACAGGAATGTTAAGTCTTTTTGCTTCCTTTACAGCTATATCTTCTTTCTTTATATCAACAACGAAAATTGCACCAGGCAATTTAGACATCGATTCGACACCTTCAAGAATCTTTTTTAGCTTGTCTCTTTCACGACTAAGAAACAACCGTTCCTTCTTCGTGATTTTCTCAAATGTTCCATCCGTTTCCTGCTTCTCGATGTTCTGTAATCTTTTAACGCTTTTTCTTATCGTTGAAAAATTTGTGAGCATTCCTCCAAGCCAGCGTTCGCTAACCCAGTTCATTCCACATCTTTTTGCTTCAGATTCAATAACTCCTTTTGCCTGTTTTTTTGTTCCTACAAAAAGAATTATTCCGCCCAGTGAAACTGCTTCAATCATTTCCTGGTAGGCTTTGTTAAGTAAGCCAAGGCTCTTTTTTAAATCAATTATGTGAATACCGTTCTTTTCCATGAAAATGAATGGTTTCATCTTGGGATTCCAGCGGCGTGTCAGATGGCCGAAATGTGCACCAGCCTCAATGAGGTGAGATAACTCCAAAGTTCGCATTAGTATTTCTCCTGTTTTTTTCTTCTACCCTCTTCATCTTTACCTTTCATCCTCTCATCAAAATAAGAGAACTCAGGAGGTAAATCGGAAGGTATGAATGTTAGTTGATAAATTATCTTTTAGAAAACTGAAATCTTTTTCTTGCTTTTGCTTGTCCGTATTTTTTTCGTTCAACCATCCTGGGATCTCTTGTCAGTAATCCCTCCAGCTTTAATGGTGGCCTGAAATCGGGATTCAGATTAATCAAAGCTCTTGCAATTCCTAATCTGATTGCTTGTGCCTGACCAGTTGAGCCGCCGCCTTTTACGGTTACAATAGCGTCGTATTTATTATTTGTCTCAGTTACTCTAAAAGGTTTTGTAATATCCTGTCTGCTTACTAATAATGGAAATGCTTTTTCAAACTCTTTGCCGTTTACACTGATATTTCCATTTCCGGTTTTAAGAATTACTCTGGCTACAGAAGTCTTTCTTCTCCCAACATAAATTCGATCTATCATTAATTCTCCACTTTTAATAATTCCGGTTTCTGTGCCTGATGAGGATGCTCTTCACCGGTGTATACTTTAAGCTTGTGAAATAAACTTTTACCAAGCCTGTTTTTTGGCAGCATACCTCTTACTGCTTCTTCAATTGCAAACTCAGGTTTCTTAGCTTTCATTTCTTCATAAGATCTTATTTTCTGACCGCCGGGATACATACTATGCCAGATATATTTTTTAAGCTGTTCACGTTTTCCTGTTAGTTTTATTTTATCAGCATTTATTA
>JANWIS010000035.1 GCA_025449775.1 Ignavibacteriaceae bacterium | reverse complement strand
TTGAAAGAAAATCAGCAGTTTCTGATTTCGCACAGATTGGTTTTGCTCCTGGTTTTGGAACCACAACTGAACCAAAATCTTATACATTCACTGATGAAGGATTACAAACTGGTGTTTACACATACAGATTGAAACAAGTAGATTTTGATGGAACTTTTGAATATTCTGATCCTGTAGAGATTGAAGTTATTGCACCTGCAAATTTCAGCCTCGATCAGAATTATCCGAATCCATTCAACCCAAGCACAAGAATTAATTTCTCACTTGCAGTTGATTCTAAAGTCAGTTTGAAAGTTTTCGATTTACTTGGTCAGGAAATAGTTACACTGATAAATCAGAATCTTACAGCTGGAGTACATCAATATGATTTCGATGCAGTAAATATCAATGGTGGTGTTTACTTCTACAGGATCGAAGCTACTGATGTTAATGGATCTGAATTTACACAAGTAAGGAAAATGGTATTATTGAAGTAACATTTTTCAATAAACTTTTTTACAAGGGCACACTAAACTGTGCCCTTTTTTATTTTACTTAATTAATAACCCACACATTATACGTAAGCGCCGTCGAGAACAGAACCCATACGGAATAAGGCACAAGAAGGTAAGCAGCCAATGGGGAAAATCTTCTGATCAGTACAATCAGTAGTAATAAATTTGCGATAAGAAGAATTGCCTGGATAAATGCCAAACCCATTTGCTGATGAGAAAAGAAAAGGAAATTCCAGCCAACATTTAAAAGAGCATTTAGCACAAAAAGTAATATGACGAAAGTAAACTTTTTTTCAGCTGAATGCTTGTTCCATATTATTAAAACAGAAAGCGAAGTGAGAATAAAAATTAAAACCCATGCAGCTACCATGATTGTATTGGATGGAGTCCATTCGGGCAGATTTATAGTTTTGTACCACGCTCTTCCTGTATCTGCAAAATAAGATGCAGCAGAAGCAGTGATAATCACGAACAAAGGAATAAACAAATAATTCAGTTTCAGCTTATACAAATATTCTCTCATTAATTTTTTCTTTACTTAATTTTAATTAACAAAGAAATCGACTGCAAGTCAACCACCGGTTTTTTACCTTACAGAATTTTACCGCTCACTTTTGAATCTGATTTATTACTTCCTCAACATCTTCAACAGGAAGCTTGCAAACACGATCTTCACAAAGATAAATAATTGTTCTGCCGGGGACATATTTGTCTTTTAAGATTTCAAGTGTTCCGTTTATCTTACTGCCAAATATATTAATGCTGGGAAGATATTTTTTGCTGATCTCTATTTTTTTCTCATTAAATAATTCACCAACAATCCCAAGTTGATAAAATGGAAAAGTTGAATGAGTTGCTGAAGTCAGCCAATAGCAGTGAAAGGTTGGATTTTTTAACACGTTTTGTTTTATATTTTTTAAAAGATTTATTGCAAGTTCCCTGTATCCTTCATTATAGAAATATCCGGATAGTTTAAATAAACCCATTGTTATAGAAGAATTGGAAGAGGGAATAACATTGTCAGAAAAATCTATTTTACGCGCAATTAGCGGATCATCAATATCAGAATTATAAAAAAACATCCCGGATTCATTATCAAAAAAATGAAGCTTAACATTGTCGACAAGTTTCTTTACTGTGTAAATCCATTTTTCATCGAATGTTGCTTCATATAAAGAGATGAAAGCTTCGATAGTATAAGAATAATCATCCAGGAAAGCATTTATCGAACTCTTTCCATTTTTAAAATTCCTGTTCAATTTTCCTTCATCAGTCATCATTTTATCGCTTAATAAATTACCATTCTTCAAAGCCGCTGCTAAAAAATGTTTTTCACCGAAAGCAAAATATGCATCAACATAACCCTTTAACATTAATGCATTCCATGATGTCAGGATTTTATCATCAAGTCCCGGTTTTATTCTTTTGTTTCTTTCATTGAATAAAATTTTCTTTGAGTCTCCAATAATTTTATCAAACTGCTTTTCACTAATCTTGAAACTGTTTAGCAAATCTTCTTTTGTTTTGGTCAAATGTAAAATATTTTTTTCTTCCCAGTTCCCAATTGATGAAACAGAATAATAATCACAAAAGATTTCAGATTTTTCTTTCAATAGTTCATCAATTTCCTTTTTGCTCCATACATAGTACTTCCCCTCTTCACCTTCAGAATCTGCATCGAGCGAAGAATAGAATCCTCCCGAATTATCTGTCATTTCTCTTTCAATAAACTCAAGAGTTTCATAAACAACTTTTTTATATTCTTCATTTCTGGTGACTTTGTAAGCATTCGAATAGAGACTGACAAGTTCAGCATTATCGTAAAGCATTTTTTCAAAGTGAGGAACTTTCCAGATGTCGTCAGTCGAGTAACGTGCAAATCCCCCTCCAATATGGTCATAAATTCCACCTCTCAAAATTTTATCGAGAGTGGTTGTGACTGCATTAAGTGCTTCTTTCTCTTCGGTATGGAAATGAGAATTGAAAAGAAACTGAAAAATATTTGGCATTGGAAATTTTGGTGAACCTTTAGTTCCGCCGTAATTAAAATCGATATGTGAAATAATTTTTTTGAATGATTCTTCCAATTCATCTTTTGTAAATGAAGAACTAATTTCATCTGTACCAGGAACTTTCATTGACCTTATTGCACTTGTCAGCTTTTCAGCTTCGTGAAAAAATGTTCCGGGTTCTTTCTTGTAAAGATCTTTAAAGTAAACTAAAATTTTTATCCAATCATCTTTCCTGTAGTAAGTTCCTGCAAAAAAAGGCCTGCCATCAGGAAGAGCGATAACATTTAAAGGCCAGCCACCTCTTCCTGTAATCAAATATGAAGCATCCATGTAAACCTGGTCAATGTCTGGTCTTTCTTCCCTGTCAACTTTTATGGAGACAAAAAAATCGTTCATCACTTGTGCAACAGATGTATCTTCAAATGATTCGTGTTCCATCACGTGACACCAGTGACATGCTGCATACCCGATGCTTATAACAAGAAGCTTATTTTCCCTTTCAGCTTTTTGAAGTGCGTCCTGTCCCCAAGGGTACCAGTCAACAGGATTATTAGCATGCTGCAACAAATAAGGACTGCTTTCACCTGCCAATTTATTTTTTGATTTCATAACAATTTTGCTTGTTAGCTGAATGATTATAAATTTTTGAAGGGAAGCATGGTGAAATCATCTTCAGACGAAGATTAATTTCAAACTTTCTGTTTACAATGACTCTAGAATTTAAGTTCAAGCTCAATGGGGCAATGATCTGAACCCATTACTGATGAGTGAATTGAAGCTGATTTAATATTTGGTTTCAGGTTTTCACTGGCATAGAAATAATCTATTCTCCATCCTACATTCCTGTCGCGTGCCCGTGTAACCTGGTCCCACCAGGTATAATTATCAGGTTCCTGATTAAACATTCTGAAAGTATCTAAAAATCCTGCTGAAAGAAATTTATCAATCCACTTTCTTTCTTCAGGAAGGAATCCGGAAATCTTTGAATTTTCTTTTGGTCTTGCAAGGTCTATTTCCTTATGTGCTGTATTAACATCACCGCAAACAATTATTTTTTTTCCCTGTTTCAATAATTTATTGCAGTGTTTTAAAAATGCATCGTAGAATTCCATCTTATAAGCAAGCCGAATATCAGAAGCTTTGCCGTTTGGAAAATAAATGTTGAAAAGTGTAAACTCTTTAAATTCAGTTACAACAAATCTGCCTTCACTGTCGAATTTTTTTATCCCGATTCCCTGTTGAACGACAGTCGGGCTAGTCTTTGTATAAGTTGCAACTCCACTGTATCCTTTTTTCTCTGCTGATGAAAAATAAGCTGTGTACGCATTAACGCTTTTAAGTTCTTCGGGAAGCTGATCAGGATGAGCTTTAGTTTCCTGAACACAAAGAATATCAGGACTTTCTTTTTTAAACCAATCGAGAAAACTTTTTTTGTGAGCAGCTCTTATTCCGTTAACATTCCAGGATAAAATTCTTCTGGTTGGCATCGCACTCCTTTAAATATTATTATACAGAAAAGATAAATAAATCTTCAATTAAAATTATTGATTAAAGAATCAGTTAAAAATAGCTTGCAAAACCGATTTGAATTCCGGCAGTATTTATTGCCGGGTTCCCGATTGCATCAACTGTCCAGTGTCTTCTGTAGTTAGCTTTTATAACTGTGTTTGAAACGGGACGAAAGCTAAACCCAAAAACTAATGCTGTTATTTCATCTCTAATTTTCTGCCCCGTAACTTTAAAAGTGCTTGTGTTAAAGTCAACATATTCAAACCGGACAACAGTATTTATAACAGCATCATTAAATAAAAATAAATTACCTTTATAAAGAGGATAAATAAGATCAACAAAAGCACCCCATTGCTTCTCTCCGTAAATTTCAGAAATATTTTCAGGTACATCAATAATGCTGTAAGCAGCTTCACCCTGCAAAGTAAGTTCAAATATTTTTGCGGAATAATCGAAGGCTGCAATTGATACACTACGCTTATCATCAACTTCAACTCCTTCTACACGGTAGGAATTATAAACCCCATGATAAAATGATAAACCAAATTCAGCATCAGTTAATTGAACAGCTGTTCTTCCGGAATATGATGGAAGACCGTTGTTATCTTCTGCAAATGCTTCTTCACTTTTTCCATCAGGAATAAAAGTCCGTCCTTCAGAATTTAAAATTATACCTTCACCTAGTCCGTTTGTAATATAACCGGCATAAGTGATCGATAAAGTATTGCTTAACAGAAATCTTCCATTAGCTCCAAATCCAACCTCTGAAAATGTTGAGGGAATTATTTGAGTTGAAACAAATGGTCTGTCAATAATGTCCCATTTGGGTGAATCATGATTTTGATTGAACATACCGATGGGCACAAGAAAAATTCCGCCGCGAAGTACGAATTCAGGGAAGAACTGAAAATCAAGCTGGGCAGTTTCTAAAGATATTTCTTCTGTGCCGTGTTCAAATTCAAGTTCGGATAAAAACCGTATTGCAGGACCAATTGATGAATAGAAAAAAATATTAAACCGTCGAAGTTCGAATGATAAACCTTCACTTACCCCATCCTCTGAAAAATAATTCGAGTTGCCTTCAAAATATCCTCCGACTGCAGTTGATAATTTATTTATACTGAGAATGAAAGGTCTCTCATAAACAGCATCTTGTGAAGGAATTTTTACTTCCATCGAATCTTGCTTTTCATCCTGCGCAAGCATGCTGAATGATATAGTAACAATCATTATTACTGTAAAAAATATTTTCATCGTTCATACTCGCTAATATGAATATAGATATTATTGTTATCGGTTGTGACATCAAATTTCTTTAAATGATCAACAGCCGGCGGAGAAATTACTTCTCCTGAATAAGAATATTCGCTGCCATGACATGGACAAGAAAGCTTGTCATAATATGCATCAACAACACAACGCTGATGAGTACAAAGTGTTAACAATGCTATGTATGTTTCTTCGCTTGTGCTTCTTAAATAAATAGGTGCAGGAAGAAAAGTTGTATCAATTAACGCAAACTGATTTCCCTTAAATTCGTTTTTTTTTATAACAATCTTATTTTCATCCGTTGAATAGTTGAGATGCTTTACGGTTGTACAACGTTCAAAAACCAATGTGCCGATTCCACCAGCGGCAATTATTGCAAGGCTTTTAATAAATTCTTTTCTATCCATCACTCAGAGAGATTCAAGAAATTTAAGAAGCTTTGCCCGATCTGATTCAGACAGATTATTAAATTCATTCCTGCTTTGTGAAGCTTCACCACCATGAAAGCTTATTGCCACTTCAATTGATTCAGCCCTGCCATCATGTAGAAAGAAAGTTCTTTCACCCTGAGAATTGGATGCAAGTCCTAATCCCCATAAAGGAGTTGTTCTCCACTCACTTGTTGTGGCAGTTCCTTCAGTGTAATAATCATCGAGTTCAGATCCCATATCATGTAAAAGTAAATCTGTATATGGATAGAATTCTTTTTGATTTAATGCTTCTATCTCGGAAGTACCTGTAACAAGAGTTGGAATATGGCATCCAGAACAATTAATCTGATCAAAGATTAATTTACCTGCTAAAATATCCGCATCATTTTCATTTCTTCTCGGCGGTTGTTTTAAAGTTCTGATATAAAACTCTACACTCTTAACTATGCTCGCAGAAAGTTCAGGATCTGTAACTTCATCTCCGGTACCTGGTCCAACAACCGGATTAAAAAGATCATCAGGTAAAAAATCAGTTGTAATTCCAATATCATTTAAATAAGCTTGTGTAACCTGTTGTAAAAGAGTAATGGCTCCTGCTTTCCTTCCAAATCTGCCAATGTATTTTCCATTATTTTCAATATGAAAACCAGGAACTGGTTCGAAGTAATCCGGTGGAGAAATATAATTCTGAGCTCCGGAAATTCCATCTCCATTAATATCATCAGGATCAGTAAGGGAAAGGATAGTTGCATCAGGAACTGCAGCTAATAATCCTAAGCCGGTAACTGATGGAGGCATCAGTGTTGTTTTTCCTGTAGCTTCTACTGGTATTACTTCGGGAGGATATCCGGAAAGTGATCTCTGCTGAAGCTGACGACCTCCATATTCCAACAATGGATCGAAAGTTCCATCCGGATTCATTTTTCCAAATCTTTGAAGCTGAATAAATGGATGTCCTTTGCCATCAGCAATGTGGCAATTTTCACAGGAGGTATTTACAAAGATTGGCCCCAAGCCATCTGCTTTGGAAAATATTTTCCCGAACTCACCATCTCCCTGCAAATGAGCTGCAAGCTGCGCCGGAGTTAATCCTTCAATTGGTTCATTCAAAACTTCGTCAGAAGAAGGAGCAGAAGGCATAAATTCTTCGCATGAAATTATGAGAAAAGAAATTAATAGACTTAAAGAAATAATGAAAAGAAATTTATTACTAAGTCTAAATTCATTAAATAAATTTGTAAAAATTTTCATGTTCTGCGCACTCTTATTTCTCTTCAATTAATATTTACATGAAAAGCTGCCATAACTGAGCAACAAAAAAACAAACGGCAAGACCCATTGCAACCGGAAGCAGAGAAGAGATAACTGTCCATTTCACACTATGGGTTTCTTTGTAGATTGTGTAAATGGTGGTTGAGCATGGATTGTGTAATAAACTAAAGAGCATCAGGTTTATTGCAGTTAACAAAGTCCATCCCCCGGCAACTAAAATATCTTTTGTTGCTGCAGCCGAATCAAGTTCAAACATTACACCGGCACCCTCACCAACTCCAATTAATCCTAAATTCATTACAGTAAGCATTAAAATAGTGGGTATAACAATTTCGTTAGCGGGTATAGCAATGATATAAGCAAGGAGTATTACTCCATTTAGTCCTAAAATAAATGAGAATGGATTTACATAGTTTATAAAAATATTAGCCAAAGCTTGTCCGTCAATTGTTATGTTTCCAACAAGCCATATAACAATCCCAGCAGGAATTGCAAAAACAACCGCACGCCAGAGGACGAAAATTGTTCTGTCAATCAATGAGGTATAGATAGTTTGCAAAACTCTCGGCGGTCTGTACGGTGGTAATTCCAAACTGAATGTTGAAGCTTCTCCTTTTAAAGCTGATTTTGATAGTCCCCAGGAAACTAACAAGCTGAAAACAATTCCAAGCACAGCAATAAACACAACTGACGCTGAAGCAACAAGACTTGCAAGATAAGGTGGTGCAGCAGCACCGATAAAAATTGTTGCAATTAAAATTTGTGTTGGCCATCTACCGTTGCAAAGTGAAAAATTATTTGTGATGATTGCAATTAATCTTTCACGTGGGCTGTCAATTACTCTGGTTGCAACTATTCCGGCTGCATTACAGCCGAATCCCATTGCCATTGTTAAAGCCTGTTTACCATGAGCACCAACTTTTCTATATAGATTATCCATATTGAATGAAACACGGGGCAGATAACCAAAATCTTCAAGCAGTGTAAAAAGAGGAAAGAATATTGCCATCGGAGGAAGCATAACACTGATAACCCATGCCATTGCCATGTAAGCACCATCAATCAGTACTCCATCGAGCCAAAATGGTAAGCC
>JANWIS010000034.1 GCA_025449775.1 Ignavibacteriaceae bacterium | reverse complement strand
TGCATAATCATATTCACAAGGGTATGGAGTACATTCATCCAGAACCATCATTATATCAGTACCAAGACTTCTCTGGATTTGAATTACTTTTTCAGGTGAGAAAAAATTTGATGATCCATCCAGATGAGATCTGAATTCAACTCCATCTTCAGTTAACTTTCTCAATCCAGACAAACTGTAAACCTGGTATCCGCCGCTGTCTGAAAGAATTGGTTTTTTCCAACTCATAAATTTATGCAAACCTCCGGCTTTTTGGAGTACTTCTGTTCCCGGTCTCAGATAAAGATGATAAGTATTTGAGAGAATGATCTGTGCATTAATTTCGTGTTCAAGAAAATTATTATTGACGGCTTTAACTGTGCCTTGTGTTCCGACTGGCATAAAAGCAGGAGTCTCAACAACTCCATGGTCAGTTTGAAAATTACCTGCCCTGGCTTTTGTTTCAGGTTTACGGGATTTTTGTTTCGAATCAACGGACAATTTAAGCAACTTTTTTCGGCTGGAAGTTAATTGAAATTGAACGGCACAAATTTAATGTAATCGATTGAAGAGGCAAAATATTTTAAATAATGTGATGCTGATATAGTGATCAATCTATAAATTTTGCTTTCTCTTCTTCTGTCGGGATACGGCAAACATTTCTTTTTCCAAACATCCGGTATCTGTTTTTAGCAATCAGATCGTAAAAAAAATCTCTTAGAAATTTCGGAAGGAAAATAAACGGGTAAATAATTTTTATTGGTCCGCTGAGATTTTTTACTATCATCAATGCTGCAGATGATTTTGTATAGAACTTCTCATCTTTAACAAGTATAAATGTTTGAAAGTCAGTACTACTCATTCCTATCTTTTCTAATATTTTCTGACCGTATTCTGATTGCAGAGCAGAAAACCCGTACAAATCCTTTTTATCTCTATCCAAAATAAAATTTACCCAGTAGTTGCAGAAGTTGCAGACACCATCGAACAGGATTATTTGTTTGTCGGGCATTAATGTAAAGGCAGGTGAAAAAGTTTCACCAGTTCGATTCGTTGAGAGGTGGCTCTGACAATTTGTATTTTGAAGTTTTCAATAGTAACAGTTTCTCCCTGTGCAGGTATTCTGCCAAGTTTAGTTGTGATATATCCGGCAAGCGTTTCGTAATCTCCTTTTTCTATATTCAAATCATATTTTTCATTGATACGGTCAATTTCAATTTTACCGCTGATCAGGTATGAATCATTTTCAATCTGCCTGGAAATATCTTCTTCCACATCAAACTCATCTTCGATTTCACCAAACAGTTCTTCAAGAATATCTTCGACAGTCACTATTCCGGATGTTCCGCCATGTTCATCTACTACAATTACAATAGAATTTTTTTTCTCAAGAAGATCATTCAATGCTTCCAGACTTTTTTTAGTTTCCGGAATAAATCCAACTTCACGGATAATATCTTTTATATCAGCCGGAAATTTGAATAAATCTTTTGCAAGTAAAATTCCTTTTATGTTATCTAGATTATCTTTGTAAACCGGAATCTTGGAGAAACCTGACTCGATAAATAATTCTAAAACTTCGTTTATATTTTTGCTTATTTCAATCCCGACTATATCTGTTCGCGGTGTCATCGCTTCATAAACCCGTTGCTTACCGAACTCGATAACTTTATTAATTACAGCGGTATCTCTCTTATCAACAATTCCGGCTTTTTCACTTTCCTTAACAAGAACTTTAATATCTTCTTTATCAAAAAGATGGTAGATGTTATCTGTTTTCACACTCGATGTCTGCACAAGTTTATTAGAAACTGCCGATGCACCTTTGACAAACGGATAAAGTATATATGAAAAAACTCTAAGCGGAATAGCAGTTAGCATTACTACCTGGTCAGCAAGTTCTCTTGCCAAATACTTAGGTATAATTTCGCCAGGCAGAAGAATAATTGCTGATGTTACAAATAATATTGTCAGCTCTCCCCATCCAAAAAGTTCTGTAAGCAGGACTGCTCCAAGTGAAGCAAATGCAATGTTCACTACATTATTTCCAATTAGAGTTGTAGCAAAAAAATTCTGTGGATGATTCATAAAATATTGAGCACTCAATGCAGCACGATTTTTTCTCCTTGCTCTTACTTCCACTTTAAGTTTGTTTGCAACAACAAATGCAAGCTCTGTTCCTGAAAAGAAAGCACTTAGCACAAGAAAGATGATCAGGTATATTAGTTGTGTATCCATTAAATAAATAAAGTTGAATGTAATTCTATTCTTAAAAAAAAACTCAGATTATTTTATAGATGATTAAAACAGTAATAACAATATAAATCAAAACATCTGCAATCATAGGAAAATCAGTTGCCAGGAGACGTGTTGTATTTTCACCCTTCCGGCTCATATACTCAAGATACATATATCTAAAAATTCCGAAAACAACAAAAGGTGTTGTGTAAATCAACCTTTCAGTCTGAAAGATGGAAATTGTACGCGGAGCAACAGTATACAATGCATAACAAATTATTACTCCGGCTGCTGCAATAGTTGCAAGCTGATCAGCAAAATTAAGTGAGTACTGAGCTAAAACTTTCCTGCTTTGATTTTCAGTTCGGTCTGATTGATCCGAGTTGCGATAAAAATTTTCTGAAACAAGAACAAGTTCTGATCTTCTTTTCATTACACCAAGAAATAGTGAAATAAACATTGTTGTTAGTAAAAGCCAGCTTGACATTGGAACCTGAATAACGAAGGCACCTGCAAGCACTCTTATCGAAAATCCAGCAGCAATTGAAAAGACATCAAGCAGAACAATATTCTTCAGCCAGAAAGAATATATAACATTCAGAAGAATGAACCCGATTGTAAAAAGTATAAACTCATAATTAAAGTACATCATAAGAAAGAATACAATTACAAGCAGTATTGAAGCTGTAATTACAGCAGACTTTTTTGAAATTTCTCCGGAAGGAAGCGGACGATTTTTTTTAGTCGGATGTGCCCTGTCTGATTCGATATCAACCAAATCGTTGATAACATAAATTAAACTGGAAGCCAGGCAAAAAACCAGAAATGCAAAAAATGTAAGGAGGAAAAATTCCTGATTAAAAAGATGAAGAGAAAATAAAAGTGGTACAAAAACAAATACGTTTTTAATCCATTGATGAACCCGAATAAGCCGAAGATATTTCATAGACTAAATTAAAATACAACAACTTCATCATAAGTGCCGAAAACTTCTTTCAGTTCGCCAACCATTTCACCCAATGTAACTTTATTATGTGCAGCTTTGATAAATATTGGCATAAGATTATTCCCATTCTCACCTGCTGATTTGATTTCGGCAAGACTTAAATCAACTTCTTCCTGGCTGCGGCTTTGCTTTAACTGAGCAAGACGTTTCTGCTGTGCTATTTCTACTTCAGGTGATATAGTTAGAAGCGGGATCTCAATCTTTTCATCATCTTCAATAAATTCATTTACTCCAACGATAATTTTTTCCTTCTTTTCAACTTCCTTCTGATAACGATAAGCAGCATCTGCAATTTCCTTCTGAAAATATCCTGATTCAATCGCAGGAATTACTCCGCCTATTGCATCTATCTGATCAAAAATTTTATTCGCATCATTTTCCATCTTATCAGTTAATGCTTCTACATAATAGCTTCCACCCAAAGGATCAACTGTGTTTATTACTCCGGTTTCATAAGCAATAAGTTGCTGAGTACGTAATGCTATCTTAACTGCTTTTTCACTTGGAAGAGCTAGTGTTTCATCCATTGAATTTGTATGAAGTGATTGTGTACCGCCGAGAACTCCGGCCAAAGCCTGGAAAGCAGTTCTGACAATATTATTCTCCGGTTGTTGGGCTGTTAAAGTACAGCCTGCTGTTTGTGTATGAAATCTCATCCACCACGAACGCGGATTTTTTGCTCCATATTTTTCTTTCATCCTTCTTGAAAAAATTCTCCGTGCTGCACGGTACTTTGCTATCTCTTCAAAAAAATCGAGATGAGAATTAAAGAAATATGAAATCCTTGGAGCAAAATCATCTACATTCAAACCTCTTTCAATACATGCTTCTATATATGCAAAACCATCGGCAAGAGTGTATGCAAGTTCCTGTACGGCAGTTGAACCGGCTTCCCGGATGTGATAACCGCTAACTGAAACAGGATTCCATTGTGGAACTTCATTTGTACAGTACTCGATCATGTCTGTAATTATCCGCATCGAAGGGCGTGGAGGATAAATATATTCTTTCTGAGCAATGTACTCTTTAAGGATATCATTCTGCAGAGTTCCTCGGAGTTCTTTAAATTCAATGTTCCTTTCCCTGGCAACAGCAAGATACATTGCAAAGATCATAGCAGCTGGTGAGTTGATTGTCATTGAAGTAGAAACTTTGTCAAGTGGAATCTTATCGAAAAGAATATCCATATCTTTTATTGAAGAAACTGCAACACCACAAATCCCAACTTCTCCTTCGCTTAAAGGTGAATCGGCATCCCATCCCATTAGTGTTGGAAGATCATACGCGACGGATAAACCAGTCTGACCTCTTTTAAGAAGATAGTGGTATCTCTCATTTGTATCTTCCGGAGTTCCAAATCCGGCAAATTGTCTCATAGTCCAAATTTTTCCCCTGTAACCAGTAGGATGAATTCCTCTTGTGTACGGATATTCACCTGGAAATCCAATGTCATTGAGGTAATTAATATTTTCAATATCATCCGGACTGTACAATGGTTCAATCTTTTCACCGCTTACTGAAGTGAATTTCATTCCCGTTGTTTTCAGAGATTTTAACTTTTCGTCAAACTCTGCTCTTTTATCAAGATATTTTTTATCGAGCATAAATCTACTTTCTATGGTATATGAAGAAAATTAAACCATTAGTCACAATAAATTTAAGTTCTACCGAACCTTCTGTCAAACTCATTTAATGAGATTTTAACAACAATCGGTCTTCCGTGTGGACAAACATACGGCATTGAAGTAGCAAAAAGCTGATCAATTAACAAACGCATTGCACGTTCGTCAAGCTTGTCACCTGCTTTAATCGCAGTTTTACAGGAATAAGATTTTGCAATATTATCTTTTTGCTCAAGCTGTTTTTCTCTTTGATTGTTTGAGTACTCCTCAAGCAGATCGAACAGAACTTGTTCTTCAGTACCCTTTCTTACGTCATCAGGAACACCTTCAATCTTCACTAAATCTTTTGATAAAAACTTCAGCTGGAAACCTAGACGAGTCAGGTACGGTTCAAGCTCCTTTAAAAGTTCAGTTCGTGCCGGATCAACTTTTATTTTTTTTGGAAAAAGCAGCTGCTGAGAAAATGGAATATCTGTATCGAGTCTGTTCAAAGCTTTTTCATACAAAATTCTTTCGTGAGCAACATGCTGATCAATTATCATTATTCCTGATCTGATCTGCGAAAGTATATATTTGTTATGAAGTTGAATTATGAACGGAGATTCCTCAGACTTTTCAATTTTTTCTCTGTCAATTTTTTCGTGAGGAATTTCTTTCTGTCCGTCCCTGTTAAATGGTCCTTCCGGAAGTTCTATACTTCCTTTTGCGACAACATCATCAGTTATGTTACCAAAAAGTAAATCAATTTCTTCATCCGAAAATCTTTTGATTTCAGGTTTGTAAATTTCTCTGGTTGGTCTGTCAGAAAAATCGCCTTTATTCATTGGATGGAATTTATTTACGACTAATTTTTCTTCTGTAAGTTCTTCATCACTAAAAACCATTGAAGGAACAAGATCCTGTGATGCTAAACTTTTCTTCACAACTGAGAGAATAAAATTGTAAACATCTTTTTCATCATCAAACTTTGCTTCAAGCTTTGAGGGATGAATGTTGACATCGATTCGTTCAGGGTCAGCATCAAGCAGCAAAATAAAAAAAGGATAATCACCTTTTTCAAGAATATTTTCATAAGCTGTAAACACTGCGTGATTTATATTCCTGTTGATGATGAATCTTGAATTAAGAAATAAATATTGTTCACCTTTACTTTTTCTAAGCAAACTTGGTTTTCCGATGTATCCCTGAACATTCATAAACTCAGTTTTTTCATCAACCTCGATCAAAGCATCAGTCATGTTCACTGTGAATATCTGCTTGATACGATCAGATAACGATCCGGCAGGATAATCGAAAACAATATCAGCACCGTTAAAAAGTTTGAGTGATATTAAGTAGTGGCTTAGTGCAATACGGTTAAAAGTATCTACAATATGTTTGAATTCAGTTGTGTCGGTTTTAAGAAATTTTCTTCTGGCAGGAACATTAAAGAAAAGATTTTTTACAGTTACACAAGTTCCTTTAGGAAATGAACCTTTATCAATATTTAAATTTCCTGTTTCATTATTCCTCAGAACGAAACCTACTTCATCTTCTTTGGTTTCAGTTCTAATTTCAATCTGGCTGACTGATGCAATCGAGCTTAATGCTTCACCTCTGAATCCGAGTGTTGTAATGGATTGAAGATCCTCAAATGTTTCAATTTTACTTGTCGCATGCTTTTGAACACACATCATTAAATCCTGTTCACTCATTCCTGATCCGTCATCACAAATCTGGATATAATTTTTGCCTGCACGTTTAATTATAACATCAATATTTTTAGCACCTGCATCAATCGAGTTTTCCATTAGTTCCTTCACAACAGATTCAGGTCTCTGCACAACTTCACCGGCAGCTATTTTACCTGCAATATTTTCAGGTAATATTTTAATTCGGTTTGCCATTTTTCCTCACGTATCTTACAATCTCAAACTGTTCCCTGTCTTCAGAAGATTTTTTCTCCCATTTATCCTCTTCAATTTCAGGGAAAAGAATTTCACCTTCAGCGTCAAATTTCATAAATGATAAAATCATTTCATCAGAAAGAGGTAATGCCTGTTTAAAAATTTCTCCGCCGCCAATAATAAATACCTTATCATAATTTTTTTGCATACAATAAACAAGCGAATCATCCAATGAATGAAATACTTTAACATCTTCAAATTGGGAAGAATAATTAATATACCTTGTTACTATTATGTTTTCACGATCTTTCAATGGTTTGCCAAGAGTTTCAAAAGTTTTACGTCCCATAATTATTGCTGAACCAAGTGTAGTTTTTTTAAAGTGTTCAAATTCCTCTTTTACATGCCATGGCATTTTACCATTTATCTGTCCAATAACTCTATTCCTTGCAATCGCAGCAATAATAAAAACTCTCAGACTGCAACCTCAAATGAAATTTTTTCATGGAACTGATAATTCAACAACTCAAAATCCTCAAACTTTAATTCATCAATTGACTTATCAGCAATTTTAAGTTGAGGAAGAGGCAAAGGTTCACGTTTTAGCTGCTCTTTCAATCCTTCCAGATGATCATACTTTTCTGTTTCAGTGCCTTTTTCTCCAATATAAATATGTGCATCAACAATGGTGTGAGCAAACTGACCTAATTCTAAACCAACTTGCTGAGCAATTACTTGTGTAAGCAGTGAATAAGCAGCCAGGTTAAAAGGAATTCCAAGAGCAATATCTCCGGATCTTTGAGTCAGATGACAATTTAATTTTCCATCATTAATATTGAATACAAATGTGTAATGACATGGCGGTAATTTGCTGGTGATTGCATTTCCGGGTTCCCAGGCAGAAATGACAAGTCTTCTGCTGTTAGGATTTCTTTTAATCTCATCAATCACATATTGAATCTGATCAATCTCTTTTACAACCCAATTGCCATCATTATCCTTTTGAGCGCTTGGAAAATGTCTCCAATAATATCCGTATGCAGTTTCCAGAACTCCATTTTCATCAGCCCAGGCATCCCAGATTTTTGTATGTTGTCTGAGGTTACGGATATGACTGTCACCCGATAAATACCATAATACTTCATGAAGTAAAGACTTCCAGTACATCTTTTTTGTTGTCAGCAAAGGAAATCCCTCACCAAGATCAACTTTATAAAAAGCTCCGAAGTATGAGATGGTGTCTATACCGGTTCTTGTTCTTTTCCTGATACCATTATCAATTACAGTTTGTACAAGATTGAGGTATTGTTTCATTTCAAATAAGAAATTTTAGAAGTAAGAAAGATTTTGAGAGTAATTTTACAAAATTTTAGGATGTGATAAAATATTAATAACTGACCTTATCAACCAATTCTAGGAATATTCTTGTTACTCTTTTGTTCAAAAAGCTATTCATCAAACATTAAAACTCAAATTAATTATATTTGGCTTCAGTATGAAAAAGATAATCCATTCATTTGCTGCAAACTATCTCATATTCAGATTCGGATTGGAAGAGCGAATTGCTGAAAACAAATAAGTTAAATCTTAAACAGAATCAACTTCTGCTGCTCTTAATCCTTCT
>JANWIS010000033.1 GCA_025449775.1 Ignavibacteriaceae bacterium | reverse complement strand
GAAGTGCTGAGTAAAAAACTTTCTGATCTGAAATATAAAACTCCAATATCTGTTGAAGCAGATACACTTCTTAACGATGCATCACTCATCTTTATTAATAATAAAGTTGATACTGTGCTTGTAATGCACAACGGCAAGCCTGCCGGAATGCTTGATATCCAGGATATGAAATACTAAGAAGAGAAATTATTAATTCACACGCCAGTCATTCAAAGCAAGCATTTCACCTGTGTTCGGATCAATCACAATTTCCTGACCTGTAGCTTTATAATTATCTCCGCTTCCTAATTCAGTTAAGGTTGACAAAATTCGCCAGACATACCTTTGTATTTTCAAATCCCACTGAAAAACTGTATCCCAATCTCTGATACCTTCTTTAAGATTCTTTTCTTTTGCAACTCTTCTTGCAGATTGTTCATCAATATTAAATTCGCAGTATTCAGGAAAGTTTACACAATCGGGTATTCCAATAACATCGCGGTTCTTCAACACATTACCAACTGAATCGACAGTAAATTTTATTATGGCATTAACGTATGGTTTTTCCGGAACAAAAAATTTGTAAGCCATTTCATAATAGGGAGGTGTGTTTTTAGTTCTGAAGAAATCTACAGTAATATATTTTTCAAAAAACTCTTTGCCTGTGCTGGATACAATAAATGAATCTGCTTTGGTTAATACTTCAAGAGGAACTGAGCTTTCTTCCTTATCTTCACAAGCCCGGCACTTACAGGATGTGAGAAAAGTAATACATACTAAGATTATTAACGAAGAAACGAGCATTGAAATTTTAAAAATTAATCTTCTATTCATTTAATCCTAGCAGCTCTGGAAATTTCATCGAGTGCCTTCATTTTACAGTAACTAATTATTTATCAGAACCAAGTATAATTGGCAATCCATCTTTGCCCGAACCAATTATAACAACCTTTGAGTTTTGGGAATTTGCAAGTTTTTCAGTGGCTTCTATGCCTTTCCACTTAAGCAGTTGTTCACTAATTCCTTTAGAAACAATTTCCTGGAAATCAGCAATACCTTGTGCCTCAATTCTTTTTCTATCAGCTTCCTGCTTTTCACGAGTTAAGATAAACTCCATTCGCTGACTTTCCTGCTCGGCTTGTAATTTCTCCTCGATGGATTTTGTTAGTCGTTCAGGAAGCTGGATTTGTCTGAGAGGAGCTTGTTCAACTATAATGCCCCTCGGTCCAACTAAATTTTCCAATTCCTCAAGAATTTCACCAGCAAGTTTTTCACGAGAAGCAGTATACAATGCTTTTGCTTCATAACGCGCGGTTACACCTCTAACAACTGAACGGAATTGTGGAACTAAAATAATTTCAGCATAGTCAGGACCGACTGTTTTATAAATATCATTAGCTTTTTCTGAATCCAATTTGAATAGCAAGCTTATTTCAAGATCAACGCTCAATCCTTCTTTAGATGGGACAGACATTAATTCCTTTAGCTCCTGAGTTTTAATACTCATCTTTTCAACATTCGCCATCGGGTTGACAATGCTTACTCCGGGTTTAAGAGTACCATCACTTACATAACCCAGAAAGTCAATAACTCCTGTATGTCCAGCTGGAATTATTGTAAAGCATTGAAGCAAAGCAATAAATAAAGCAAACACGAAACCAAGCATTGCAAATGTAGTTTCAGTTTTTTGGAATCTTTTCTTAGCGTTTTTATAAACAAAAAAAGCAACAACAGCAGCGATTAGAGCTATAATAAATAACATAACATTACTCTCCTTATATCATTAGGTTAATAGTTTAAATTTATTTTCTATTGAATTATTTTTTTAATTAGCTTCGGAAGTGGCGGCTTTCTATTGGAAAAATAAATGGATCCATGTATTATCTCTTCTGCGGTTTTAATATCAGATTCTGAGTCGGAGTAAAGCTCACAAATCAGCTCCCCCTTTTTTGTAAAATCACCAATTTTCTTATGAAGAATAATTCCTGCTTTATGATCAATTATATCTGCCTTAGTTCTTCTGCCGGCACCGAGCTCGAGCGATGCCATCCCGAATTTATATGTGTCCATCTTTTCCAAATATCCAGATTTAGAAGAATTAATTTTTACTATATGCTTTGTCTTCGGATACCTGTCCGGATCAATAATATATTTTTTATTTCCACCCTGCATCTCGACAATCTCCAAAAACTTTTTGAAAGCCTGGCCATTTTCAATTTTGTTTTTAGCTTTTTGCTCACCCTCCTTTAAAGATTTTGCTTTTTTGCCAAGATACATCATCGCCCCGGCAAGTTTTACAGAAAGAAAATACAGGTCGTTCTTCAACTCACCCTTGAGTACTTTAATTGATTCAAAAACTTCCAGCCAGTTACCGATATAATTGCCAAGCGGCTGGTTCATATCGGTAATAAATGTGATGACTCGTTTATTAAAAGATTTAGCTGTGTGTATTAATGATTTAGCAAGTTCAATTGAATCTTTGTTGCTTTTCATAAAAGCGCCGTTACCGGTTTTAATATCAAGCACAAGTCCATCAATTCCTTCAGCAAGTTTTTTGCTCATAATACTTGCAGTAATTAATGGAATCGATTCAACAGTTCCGGTAACATCGCGAAGTGCATAAATAAATTTATCTGCCGGAGCTATTTCCTTTGTTTGTCCAATAAGTACAGCCCCGCATTTTTTTAATATTTTTTTTGATTGCGAGAGACTTAAATCGGTTCTGAATCCAGGAATAGATTCAAGCTTATCAAGAGTTCCGCCTGTGTGACCAAGTCCTCTTCCAGAAATCATCGGCACAAAAATTCCAGCAGAAGCTACAATTGGTGCAATGATTAATGAAGTTTTATCTCCAACACCGCCGGTTGAATGCTTGTCAATTTTTAATCCTTTAAGAATCGACAGGTCAATTACTTTTCCACTTTCTAGCATACTTTTAGTTAAAGCAGCAGTCTCGGCTGTGTTCATTCCTTTTAACAGAACAGCCATCAGGAATGCAGAGAATTGGTAATCCGGAATTTTATTGCTGGTAAAATTTTGAACCAGGTAATTAATTTCATTAACACCAAGTGCAAAACCATCTCTTTTCTTCTTTATCAATTCTACTGTGTTCATTACTGTAACATACAAAGAAATGATTTTTTTGTGAAGTCTTTAACTATGATTGTTATTCTTTCTCTTAACACTTATCGCATTAAAATCTAAATGTTAATTTATTTGTTAGACCAAAGCGGAATGATTAATTTTGATTATCAACAATCGATTTTTGGAGAATTGAATATAAATGAGCTTTAACATTCGCACACACACTTGCGGTGAATTAAGAGAAATAAATACTGGTAAAAAAGTAGTTTTGAACGGTTGGGTTGACAGGCGGAGAGATCTGGGAGGAATGATTTTTATTTGGCTGAGAGACCGTTATGGAATAACACAAGTAGTTTTTGAGCCCGATTTAAATAAAGATGCTTACGACCTTGCAAAGAAACTGAGAAATGAATTTGTTGTTTCAATTGAAGGAAATGTTAGGAAAAGACCTGATGATGCTATTAATAAAGAATTAGAAACAGGAAGAATAGATGTGCTTGCAGAAAAATTAATGATACTTAATGAAGCAGAAACTCCTCCGTTTTTAATTAAAGATGATACTGATGCTTATGAAGATTTAAGATTGAAATATAGATACCTCGATCTAAGAAGACCGGTGTTACAAAAAGTTTTAATCCTCCGGCACAAAATGTATCAGCTTACAAGAAAATATTTTGATGATAACCGATTCATTGAAGTTGAAACTCCTGTATTGATGAAAAGCACTCCGGAAGGAGCTCGCGATTATCTTGTGCCGAGCAGAATTCACAAAGGAAAATTTTATGCTTTACCACAATCCCCCCAGCAATATAAACAGATGCTGATGGTTTCTGGTTTCGATCGATACTTTCAGATTGTAAAATGTTTTCGGGATGAAGATTTAAGAGCAGATCGTCAGCCGGAATTCACACAAATAGACGTTGAAATGTCTTTCGTAACTGAAGAAGAAGTGTTTACCGTAGTAGAAGAATTGATGAAATTATTATTTAAAGAAATCTGGAATATAGAATTATCCTTACCAATTGTCCGATTTTCTTATGAAGACGCAATGACTAAATATGGCAGTGATAAACCGGATCTCAGGTTTGGTCTGGAGTTGCACAGATTGAATGAAGTATTTGCAAATACTGAATTTAATATTTTTAAAAAAGCATTAAGCTCAAATGGAATTATCAGCGGATTGGTTGCACCGGGCTGTTCATCTTTCAGCAGAAGCCAGATTGATGGACTAACCAATTTTGTTAAACAGCTTGGTGCAGAAGGATTAGTTTGGTTTAAAGTTCAGGATGAAGGATTTGATTCACCGACAGCAAAATTCTTAAGTAAAGATGAAATAAATAAATTGAAATCTGTTATAAATGCCAAGCCGAATGATTTGATATTAATATTAGCAGGAGAAATAAAACCAACATTAAGT
The DNA here is from genome assembly GCA_025449775.1 of Ignavibacteriaceae bacterium. Taxonomy (GTDB): domain Bacteria; phylum Bacteroidota; class Ignavibacteria; order Ignavibacteriales; family Ignavibacteriaceae; genus IGN2. Next base: position 2,909 of record JANWIS010000033.1, on the reverse strand, counting down.
CGTATGGGCTCATTAAGATTAGAGCTGGCAAAAAAGCTAGATTTGAATAAACTCGGTACAAAACCATCACTTTTGTGGGTTACAGATTTTCCTCTTTTTGAATGGGACAAAAACACAAAAAGATTTTATGCAATGCATCATCCATTTACATCACCGAAATTAGAGGATATTGATCTTTTAGAAAAAGATCCTGGCAGTATAAAAGCACAGGCCTACGACTTGGTTCTTAATGGAAATGAAATTGCAGGCGGAAGTATTAGGATTCATAAATCAGATCTACAGAGCAAAATGTTCAAAGCATTAGGAATTAGCGATGAGGAAGCTCAGCAAAAATTTGGATTTTTAATAAACGCATTCAGATTTGGCGCACCGCCACATGGCGGAATTGCTTTCGGATTTGACCGGATGGTTATGCTGTTTGCGGGTGTCGATTCTATCAGAGATACAATTGCATTTCCTAAAACTGCCAGTGCTGTTTCGCTGATGGATGATTCACCATCGCCTGTTAGCGAAGAACAACTCAACGAATTGCACCTTAAGATTAGAGAGAAAACTTAATCTAATTTATTTTTTTCAGTCAATTTTCATCTGAATTTTCAATATCTGCACTAAGGTAAAATTCACACTTCATTGATTTTACTAGTTTTGTTTTTTAATCAAAAAATAAACTAACTCACCGATCTCCATTATTTAAGTTAGAATTACCAAGAATTAGAGTAAGAATTACGATTGGAAAATCTGCTTCGAGCAGTCATGTAAATTTTGGAAATACTATTTAATGCTTTTCTGCAATAAAATACTAGATAATACTTCAAAATGTTGTAACACGAAGAATTTTAATTAATCAGGCACAAGAATTTTCTACATTCTCTCACTTAATGGTAATTCGACATAATTACTTGTAATACTTACTCGCGTCAAAATTCACGTCAAATAGTTTTAATAATTACTGAGAAACAGGTGTTTCATAACCTTGGCATATTTTTTTGAATGTATTCTAGAAAAATTAAAAAAGGAAATAAGCTTTGGGTCAGCAACAACTTTTAATGATAGTATTGGCAATAATAATTGTCGGGATAGCAATAGCAATTTCCGTTCAAATGTTTAGAAGCAATGCTATAGAATCCAAGCGTGATGTGTTAATTGAGGAAACCACAAACTTAGGAACAATAGCAATTCAGTATTATAAAAAACCAAGAGAGTTAGGCGGTGGCGGAAAATCTTTTACAGGCTGGACCATTCCTCCGCAGATGATTCAAACTGCCAATGGTAATTTTATGACGGCAAGTATTACACAGTCACAAGTTGTTATAACTGGCACAGGAACTGAAGTAGTGACTGGTGTGGATTCAATAGAGGTTCAAACCTTCGTGAACGCAGATGAAATTTATACAGTGATAATTCATTAACTCAGTATTCTCAATAATTTAATTAACTAACTTAAATTCCCAAACAAACATATAGGAGTAAAAAATGGGTCAGCAACAACTTCTCTTAATCGTTCTCGGCGTTATCATCGTTGGTATCGCAGTAGTTGTAGGTATTAATTTATTTAATGCAAATGCCGAAGAATCAACAAAAGACGGAGTAGTATCAGATTGTACAAACTTAGGTGCTATGGCACAGCAGTATTACAAGAAACCAACCTCAATGGGCGGTGGTGGAAATGACTTTACTGGCTGGGTAGTTCCAGGAACAGGTGTAACAGGTGGATTAGATTCTACCGCTTATGGTAATTATGCAGCTTCAGGTGCAAGTGCAACTCAGGTTGTTATAACCGGAACACCTCACGAATATACTTGGACAGTAACAACAACTGTAACTCCGACTGAAATTACAACAGTGGTAAACTAGTAATCTGGTTCTTAGGTTAAGTTACCACTAACTTAATTTAATAGGCTGTAAAAGTAACTTTTACAGCCTTTTTTATTTTAAAGATTTGCTATTTACACCCCAACTGCTCATTTGTGCAAAAATCTATCAAGAAATTTCGGAATCAAATTTGAAGTCAGATCTAACTAAATAGTTAAAAGGAATGGTTTCAAAATGGTTGAGTTCAAATTCACAGCACAAAAATCAAACGGGCAGACGATAACAGGTACTGTTACTGCCAATACAACCACCGAATGCAAAAAGAAAATTCAAAAGCTTGCAGAAAAAAATCAACTGAAGCTTAGCGAAATACAGAGAAAAGCTACTTACATTTATAAAGTTAGGAAGGGAAAAGAAAAACCTGTTCGTGGAGAACAAAAAGCCTTTAGTAAAAAAGAAGTTGAAGATGCTTTAGCAAGACTTGGATATAAAGTTCTTTCAATCAATAGAAAGTTATTTGAGATTCAATCAAGGCCACCACATTCAGAGATCGTGACCTATGTAAAAATAAGCGCAGAACTTCTTGAGCAAAAACTTTCTTACGGAGAAATTCTAACTCTGCTTATTAACGACACACAGAATGCAACTCTCAGAAACACTTTAAAAGAAATCAGTAATGAATTAAGGAAAGGTGCAGATTCAGAAGCAACATTTTTAAAATATCAGAATGTGTTTGGAAAATTTACAGCGTACATGTTAGGACTTGCTTCGAAGAGCGGTAACATGGCAGAGATTTACAAAGCAACTGCTAAGTTCTTAGAGAGAAGACAGGAATTCAGAAAAAGTTTAAGAAGCGCATTAATTACTCCGATGGTAACATTGTTTGTTCTTTTTCTGGCAGTAATATTTTATGTCGGATATATTTTCCCCGAAACTGCGAAACTGTTTGTTCGCTTCGGTATTGAGCTCCCGCCAATGACAGCATTTACACTTAAAGTAAGTGATTTTTTAATTGGCAACCCGATTTTAATTGCTGCATTTACTCTTCTTCCACCAATAGTTTTATTTCAGTTCAGCCGAACAAAAAAAGGCAGACT
>JANWIS010000032.1 GCA_025449775.1 Ignavibacteriaceae bacterium | reverse complement strand
GTTTAATTCAGCATCATCAATTAATTTTTTCATTTCAAGAGAGGGTTCAGTAAAGATAAAAGTATTTAATTCATTAGGGAAAGAAATTAAAACTTTGTTAGATGAAAATCTTTCTCCCGGCGAACACAACATTCAATGGGAAGCTAAAGACAATAATGGTACTCCGCTTCCAAGCGGTGTTTACTTTATTAATCTCCAAACAGAAAATGTTGTCAAGACAACTAAAACAATTTTATTAAAATAATTCTCACAAACTAATTTTAAATCTCTTTATTCCGCCTTTAACACATCTCCAAACTTTGCGGCTTCATTAAAAAGTTGTTCTGTTAGTATTATATCATCCTCCAGGTCAAATCCAGCTTGTTCTAATCCATTTGCAAGCCAGGTATTACAGGTATTAAACAAGTGATAACTTCCATTTGCTTTGAAAAAATAAATCCTGCTGAGATATTGAGTACTTAAAATTTTACTGCTGTCATTTTCATCTCTCCAGATCGTGTCGGAAATATAGTTCAATAATATTTTTAATTGTTCGTCGTTGATTTTTAGTTCAACTACAATTTCAGATATATTAAAATACTGCAGCATTGAAATAAAAATTCCTTCCATCCTTATTGTGCTTGGATTACCATAAAAGAGAGCCTGATATGCAAGATCCCAATCGAAATCCGGATGCTGATAAAACGCTTCATCACCCCAGCCGATGTCAATCAGCTCTGCATTGGAAAAATATTTTACTTCCGGCAGAATCGTTGTATCAATGTCTTCCGTGTGAAAAACGATTGCAGTATGCCAGCTTTGTTTGATCAGATAAATTGTGTGAAGCGAATCATCCTGAAGAAATTCTTTTGCTGCAGCATTGGAAAATCCACAGCATTCCCAGATGGATTTCTCAACTTCCAGCTTCGGCGAAGTATACAAGAAAAAGAAAATTACAGGAAAGATTATTATGTTATTCATGAAAAATTTTTAAGTTAGCTATAATTATAAATTAAGTTAAAATATTATGAAATACCTTATTGTAAATAGTGTCCTGCAACTCTTAATCATATTCTTGACCTTATTCCCCCAAGGAATTTTTTCCCAGGAACCAAATGGAAAATATACAATTGTAATTGACGGCGGAGCCGGATCGCTTGACCCGAACCTTGATGAAGCAGGAAAGCAGGCTTACCTGAATTCATTAACAACTGCTTTAAACATTGGAAAGAAAATACTCGAGGAAGGCGGAAGCAGTCTTGATGCAGTTGAGCAGGTTGTGAAATATCTTGAAGATGATTCCCTTTTTAATGCCGGAAGAGGTGCAGTATTTACTTCAGCCGGAACAATCGAGCTGGATGCTTCCATAATGGATGGAAGAGATTTATCAACAGGTGCAGTTGCAGGTGTGACAGTCATTAAGAATCCAATTTCATTAGCGAGATTGGTAATGGAGAAAACTCAACATGTTCTTTTTGCCGGAACGGGTGCAGACGAATTGGGGAAAAAACTCGAAGTGGAAATAGTTGATCCTTCATATTTTTTTGTTCATAAAAGATATGAAGAGCTTAAAAAGATGATAGAGAAAATAAAAGGAACATCTGGTTGTGTTGCAATAGATCAGTTTGGAAATATTACAGCAGGAACTTCAACAGGCGGAAGAACTGGTAAAATTCCGGGAAGAGTTGGAGATTCACCGTTGATAAATGCCGGAACTTATGCGAATAATAAAACTTGCGGAGTTTCAGGAACGGGAATCGGGGAGCTGTTCATAAAAAACACTGTCGCGTTTAATATTTCTGCACTGATGGAATATAAAGGATATTCGCTTGAAGAAGCTGCGAATGAAATGATATACAACCGTCTGCCCGATAACTCAGGTGGGATTATTGCAGTGGATAAAAATTACAATTACATTTTAGAATTCAATACTGAAAGTATGCTTAGAGGTGTTGCAACTTCTGATGGAATTTTTGAAGTTAAAATCTGGAAATAATTTGCATAAAGTGAAGGAGGAATTATGAGACCGGATCCGGGTGATTATGCACCTTATTATGAAACTTACGTAAAACTTATTGAAGGAGATGACATATTAAAAATCCTGAATGAACAGGGCAAGAGAACGCAGGACATTCTCAATTCTTTTTCCGAGCATAGAGGAAATTTCCGTTATGCAGATGGAAAATGGACAGTGAAAGAATTAGTCGGACATCTTTTAGATTCTGAAAGAGTTTTTGCGTACCGTGCTTTATGTATTGCAAGAGGTGAAAAAAAATCTTTACCTGGTTTTGAACAGAATGATTATGTGATGGAGGGAAATTTTAATCGACGTGAACTTTTCGATCTAAATTATGAATTCAGATTGCTGAGGGAATCTAATCTTCTTTTGTTCAGAAGCTTTACACCTGAAATGATGCAGCGAAAAGGTTTTGCAAATGAAACTACAGTTTCCGTCTTAGCATTAATATTCATCATTGCCGGGCATGAAAAACATCATATGAATGTATTGAGGGAAAAGTATATGTGATAAAAATTACATATCAATAATTTCGTTAATTATCTTGTCAGTTGCCCCGATATGTAGGTGGACGTAATCATAAGATTTTTTTCCGCAAGTTTTTCTGAATTCTTCATTCCAAAATAGCTTCCGTAATGTTCTATAAAATTCATTCTTATTTTTAACCAGGATTCCACCTCCTGCGTCAACCAGCATTTTTGCTTCCTGCGAGTTTTCAATTTTTGGTCCGAATAAAACCGGAACACCATAAACTGCAGCTTCCAGAACATTATGAACATTCAGCTTAAAGCTTCCTCCGATGAAAGCAACATCAGCATAATTGTAGAGTATAGACAAAACACCTATCGAGTCAACTATAATTATTCGCTGATTGGAATAATTGTTTATGTATGATAACCGGATTGTAGAAACTTTACCTGAAAATTCATTTTCTAATTTTTCAAGATTCAGAAGTGTTGGTTCGTGCGGAGCAATTATCATCAATGCAGATTTATCATACTTCAACAGCTTTTGAAAAACCGGGATGAGAATTTCTTCATCCTGAAGCCACGTGCTTCCTGCAATAAACACTTTGTTATTCTTAAGTATATCTTCACGGATAATATTACTTTGCTTTGAAGTGAGACTCCGTTTATAAACTCTGTCAAACCGTGTATCGCCAACTACTTTTATCTGAACATTTTTACATCCAAAGCCTTCAAACCCGGATTTATCATCTTCAGAAACAGTTAGAATTTTTGAAATGTTATCAAATAAATATTTGTGAAAAGATTTGAGTATGGGAAATTTACGCGGAGAATTTTTTTTCATTGTTGCATCTACAAGCAGGCATGGAATTTTTTTCTTCTTTAATGCCCATATATGATTTGGCCAGATATCGTATCTCATAAATACAGCCAGGTCTGGAGAAATAATTTCTACAAACCTTTCTGCGCGCCATTTGGAATCGAAGGGAAGATATGTGATCAAATCTGCATACGGATATTTTTTGGAATTTTCGTAGCCGGAAGGCGAGTAGAAACTTACAATAATATTTAAATCTGCTTCCTTCTTAAGCCTTTCGATGATTGGTTTTGCTTGTTCAAATTCACCGAGTGAAGATGAGTGAAACCAGATGATTTTTTTCGACAGGTTAAGAGACAGCCTGTTTAAAATTAAATCTTCAAATATTCTTTTTCGTCCAGAGATTCCCTTCCTGATTTTGGGCTTAAAGAATGAAATAAATGTTATCAATAAGTACAGTAAAGGAACGAACAGTAGATTATAAATAACCTGCCAGAATTTTTTCATCACGTAAGCATTTGGTTTTTTAAACTTTGAAATGCAAGCTCGGCGTTTATTTTTCGCATACAATCAAAATGAATCTTCGGGCAGGATTTTCTCCCGATGTGAGTACAAGGTCGGCAGGAAAGTTTATTATTTTCAAGCACTATATTTTTTACTTTGTACGGAAAAAAGCCAAACTCTTTTACAGTCGAACCGAAGAATGCGATTACAGGAACATTCAAAGCGGCTGCAAGATGCATCAATCCGGAATCATTTGTATAAATTACTTTGCACATTTTCATATCAGCTCCAACCTGAAGAAGATTTGTGCTGCATAAGTTTAAAGCATTTTCCAGGTTATTTTCAATTTCATTACATATTTGAATTTCTTGTAATCCTCCGAACAACACAACTGTATATCCAGCAGATTCCAGCTTTTTACCAAGACTAATAAAATTTTCCAAAGGCCATCGCTTGGTGAAGTGTTTTGCACCGGGACATATACCGATATACGTTTTATTTTTTTCAAACCTGGAATCAGGTAAGTTATTCGTGATGAACTCGAGCCCTTCATCATCGAGTTCTGATTCACCGATAGTTCCTGCATATCTCAGAGGAACCTGAGGAGCATCTTTAAGCTGATTAATTTTGAATTGAACCAATAAGAATTTTTTAAAGTTGTTCTTTTTAAATTTAACAAATTCACAATGAAGCGGTCTTGTTATCTCGCTCGACCTGAAATTATTTTGTAAGTCAATTACCAGGTTGTAATTTTTTGAAAGGAGTGAGTTAAATATAATCTGCTTCTCAAACTTGTGGTTTGTGTATTTATATAAGTTGCTAAGATGAGGATTATATTTTAACAGATCAGCAAATTCTTCTTTTACGATAAAGTCAATTTCAATTGACGGGTTCTTTTTCCTAATGGTCCGGATTAATGGTGTGGTCAATAGAATATCACCGAGTGAGCTCAGTCTGATTATAAGTATTTTGTCTAATTCTAAAAAATTAAACGCCATATGCTGACTAAAAAATGATTCAAAATATAAACAATTATTGAATGCGTATAAAATCAAACTTGAAGTTTACTTTAATTGCATTTATGTTTGATGAAAAGATAAGGAGCACCACTTATGACAACTTTATCACCTCCCGGAACAATTGAGTTTCCGGAATCTTCCATCGAAAAGAAAGTTTATAACGTAGTAGAAAAGTTTGGTCATCATATTCCTGAACCTAATGATAAGAACAGGCTGGGCTTCGGTTTATATAAATTTATGAAAGGTGAAGGAGATCCGCCGGGAATTCTTCTACGGAGTGCAAAGATTAAAGTGGTTGGTATTCAGGTTGATGTGCTTGCCGAGCAAATTAATACTGAACTGAAAAAAATCTCCTGATATAATTATTATTTTCCGGCAGGTACTTCAGTTTCTGCCATAAACATTTCAACCGTCTTCACATCTTCTTCGCTTCCTATAAAAATGGGAACTCTCTGATGAAGAGTTTCAGGCTGAATTTCTAAAATCCGTTTCTTTCCGTTTGTTGCTCTTCCACCAGCTTGTTCAACTATAAATGCCATCGGGTTGCATTCATATTGAAGACGAAGTTTTCCATTTGGATTACGTGAATCAGCAGGATACATAAAAATTCCGCCGTACAAAATATTCCTGTGAATATCTGCAACCATTGATCCTATATATCTTCCTGAGTAAGGACGGTCTGTAGCTTTATCTTCATCCTGCAAGTACTTTATATATTTTTTTAAACCCGGATGCCAGTAAAGATAATTTCCTTCGTTGATGCTGTAGATTTTTGACTTCTTTGGGGTTTGTATGTTCGGATGTGAAAGAAGGAATTCTCCAAAAGCCGGGTCAAGTGTAAATCCATGAACTCCTGTACCAGCTGTGTAAACAAGCATTGTGCTTGAACCGTAAATGATGTAACCAGCAGCAACTTGTTTATCACCGGTTTGTAAACAATCTTTCATCGTTCCCGGAACTCCATCCGGACTAATTCTCCTGTAAATTGAAAAAATTGTTCCTATGCTGATGTTTGCATCGATGTTGGAAGACCCATCAAGCGGATCAAAAATAAGAACGTATTTACCAATGTTGAATCGTTGAGGAATATGAATTATATCTTCTTCTTCTTCCGAAGCCATTACACACAAATGACCGCCGTGGTCCATTGCTTTGACAAGCATATCGTGAGCGAATACATCTAATTTTTTTACCTGTTCACCGTGAACATTATTATCACCGGTAAAACCAATTATATCAGCCAATCCTGCTTTGTTCACTTCCAGTGATATGACTTTTGCAGCGAGTGAAAGATCGTGCAATAATTTGGAAAGTTCACCTGTTGCACCTTCATACTTGGACTGCTCTTCGATGATGTGACGACCAAGCGTCATGAATTTAATACTAGCCATAATTATTCTGCCTGCTGATTAATGAACTCAGGAAGCTAAAAGTTCCTGATCTTTATATTGTAGCTGGTACAATTTATAATAAATTCCTTTTTTTGCAAGTAGTTCCTGATGATTTCCGGTTTCTCGGATCTCACCTTTGTGCAAAACGATTATTTTATCGGCATTTTGGATGGTAGAAAGCCTGTGTGCTATTACAATTGCGGTTCTTCCAACAAGCAATTTTTCGATTGCCTGCTTTATCAGGTATTCTGTTTCTGTGTCAATGCTGGAAGTTGCTTCATCAAGAATAAGAATTTTAGGATCGTAAGCCAAAGCCCTGGCGAATGAAATCAATTGTTTTTGCCCAACGCTTAAAGTTGCACCTCTTTCTTTAACCTCTTCTGAATATTTTCCAGGTAGTTCCGAAATAAATTTGTCAGCTCCTACTATTGTCGAAGCATTAAAGATCATTTCATCACCAATTTCATCTTTATCAAGATTGATATTTGATCTTATATTCCCTGAAAATAAAAAAACATCCTGCAAAACCATTGATATATATTTTCGTAAATCTCTCTTGTCAATCTTTTCAATGTTTACACCATCAAGCAGGATTTCTCCTTTATTGATATCATAAAATCTTGTAAGAATATTAATGATGCTCGTTTTTCCTGCACCAGTGTGCCCGACAATTGCAATCGTTTCACCCGGATTTATTTTGAATGAAATATCTTTCAGAACATAATCTTCAGCGTTATAAGCAAACCATACATTTTTGAACTCAATATTGCCTTTAACATCAGTCAGTTTTTCAGGATTTGAAGGGTTGCGGATTATTGTCTTATTATCAAGCAACTTAAAAATTCTTTCCGATGAAGCCATTGCAGTTTGCATAATGTTATATTTTTCAGAAAGATCACGGATAGGTCGGAAGAACATTTCTGTGTACTGAATGAATGCAAACAACACACCGATAGTTAATGTTCCCTGAATTACTTCACCGCCTCCGTACCAGATAATTAATCCGATGGCAATTGAGCTGAGTAATTCAACACTTGGATAAAAAACTGCATAATAAAAAATCGATTTGATATTTGTAAGCCTGTAATCGCTGTTGATGCGTGAGAATTTTTTGAACTCGTCGTTTTCTTTATTGAATATCTGAACAACACTCATCCCTGTTACATGTTCCTGCATATATGAATTCAGTCGTGCAAGATGAAGTCTGACATCACGATAGCTCTCACGCGCTTTTCTCCTGAAAAGAAAAGTGCCGTAAATTAAAGCCGGCAGAACAGAGAGTGTAACAAGGGAAAGATTGAAGTCCATAAAAAACATAAATGCTAATATCCAGACGATTATAAAAATATCGCTGAACACCATAACAATTCCGGATGAAAATAATTCACCCAGTGCTTCAACATCATTGGTTGCACGTGTTACAAGTCTTCCAATTGGTGTTCTGTCAAAAAATTTCAGTGCAAGTTTTTGAATGTGATTAAAAATTTGCGTCCGCAAATCAAATAAAGTTTTTTGGCCGAGGTATTGTGTGAAGTAAGTCAGGAAATATTGTATAACAGCCTGGAGAAGTAATGAACCAAATAGGAATACACTAATCAAAAGCAATCCGTTATAATCTGAGTTAACAATGTAATCATCAACTGCAATCTTAGTGAGATAAGGTCGTATTGGTCCTAAAGCAGCTACAACTATATTAAGAAGTATAGCAAATATTACGAAGTGTTTGTATGGATTAACATAACCCAAAAGCCTTTTCATCAGCTTTGAGTCGTACGCTTTACCAAGAACTTCATCTTCGCTTTTGTAATCGCTCATTTAATTAATATCAATCATTATTATTTCAATTCTTCCAATTCCTGTTCAAGCAGCTGCTTGTAATGAAGATCAGCATAAATACCGCCCAAAGAAATAAGCTGTTCATGAGTTCCTTCTTCTGCAATTTTGCTTTGTGAAAGGACGATAATCTTATCTGCATCTTTAACTGTGGAAATCCTGTGGCTTATAATTATACTTGTTCTGTTTTTCATAAAACTTTTTAAATTTTTCAGGATCTCTTCTTCAGTGTGCGTATCAACTGCTGAGAATGAATCATCGAGTATTAATATTTTTGGATTTATTGCCAATGCACGTGCAAGACAAGCTCTTTGTTTCTGTCCGCCTGAAAATGTAATTCCTCTTTCACCAACTATCGTTTCATATTTTTGAGGAAACTCCTGTACATCTTTATCAAACTGTGCAATCTGAGAAACGTGCATTGCTAATTCAGTATTAGTTTCTCTTCTTCCATAAGAAATGTTGTTTATTACCGTATCAGAAAAAAGAAACGATTCCTGCTGAACAACACCAATGCTTGTTCTTAAAACATCAATAGGAATTTCTTTAATATTTATACCATCAATCAGTACTTCGCCTTCTGTGCAATCGTAAAGACGTGGTATGAGATTAATAAATGAAGTTTTGCCGGAACCGGTGTATCCTAGTATTGCAATTGTTGATCCGGCCGTAACTTCCAGATTTATATTTTTAAGTATGAACGGACTGTTCTCAGAATAACGGAACGAAACATTTCTGAATTCAATATTCCCTGATATTTCTTTAACAGAATAATTTGTTCTTGCCGATTCAGTTATTTCAAGCGGTTCACCAAAAATTTTATTAAGACGTTTCATGCTTGCTTCAGCCTGCTGAATGATATTTATCACCCATCCGAAAGCAATCATCGGCCAGATAAGAATTCCAAGGTATACAATGAAAGCTGTTATTTCACCCAATGTTAAATCACCATTGATTACTTTTGTTCCACCCAGCCAGATAACAATTATTATTGATAAACCTGTTATCATAAAAAGGATTGGCATTATCAGAGATTGGGTTTTAACCAGATCCATATTTTTTTTCAAATAATCTTTGCTATGAGCAGCATATCTTTTCATTTCACTTTCTTCTCTAACGTAAGATTTAATTACGCGGATACCTGAAAAGTTCTCCTGGGCAATAGTTGTAAGCTGGGCAAATTTATCCTGGATGATTGTAAACTTTGAATGAATAAGCTTTCCCACTTTGTAAATAAGAATTGAAAGTAATGGAAGTGGAAGCAATGCATAAAATGTTAATGAAAAGTTTAGTGAAAACATTAATATTAAAACCATAATCAGTCTGACAAAAGTATCAGTCGAGTACATCACTGCAGGGCCAATAAACATTCTCACAGCATTAATATCATTTGTTGCGTGAGCCATTATATTGCCGGTCGATGTATTCTGAAAATAACGAAGAGGAAGCTTCTGAATATGTTTCCAGAAATCACCGCGAAGATCGTATTCAATCTCTCTTGACACAACAATTATTGTCTGTCGTATCATAAATCTGAAAATTCCGGCAAACACTGATGCAGCAATAATCATCAGTCCATATTTCAGCAATAAGGAATTTGTCGCATCTTTCTGTAATGCATCGATTGAATCTTTCATCAGCAGAGGAACATAAACAGTTCCTAAGTTAGAAAGGATTATAAAGATGAATCCCCAGAAAAGTTTTTTCTGATATCGTGAGAAATATTTTTTTAGTTTATAAAGATTCTTCATCTGAAATAATTTTCAATGTTCTTAATCTTGTTGTTTCTACTGAATATTTCAATGATGTTTGGATGGATAAAACGTATTGATTAAGAAAGGCAAAATGACTATTTGATCTCATTAAAACCAGTGTATTTCTTCAGTACTTCCGGTACTTTAATTATTCCATCAGTTGTATAATAATTCTCGAGAATAGAAACCATCAACCTGCTTGTTGCTAACCCGGAACCGTTAAGAGTATGTACAAACTCCGGTTTTGTACCTGATTCACGTTTAAACCTTATGTTTGCCCGTCTTGCCTGGAAGTCTTCAAAGTTGCTGCAAGATGATGCTTCAAGCCATCTTTGTTCAGCAGGAGACCACGTTTCAATATCATAACATTTGGATGCAGAAAAACTCAGATCGCCTGTACAGAGCATAATAATTCTGTAAGGAATTTTTAAAGACTGCAGAATATCTTCAGCATCTTTAACAAGTTTTTCGAGTTCATCAAATGAAGTTTCAGGTTTTACAATTTTTACCATCTCTACTTTATTGAACTGGTGAACTCTTAAAAATCCTTTCGATTCTTTTCCGTAAGATCCGGCTTCTCTTCTGAAACAGGCTGAGTAGCCAACATAATTTATCGGCAATTCTTTTTCAGAAATCAATTCATCTCGATGAAGATTAGTGATCGGAACTTCTGCAGTTGGGATAGGAAACAAACCATCTTTTTCGATTGCATACATATCGTCTTCCATTTTTGGAAGCTGACCTGTTGCCTGCATCGATTCTCTATTTACAAGAAATGGTGGAAATACTTCTTTATAATTATGATTTGCCAAATGATAGTCCAGCATAAAATTTATAAGAGCTCTTTCAAGAGTAGCACCTTTACCAACGTAAACCGGGAAACCTGAACCGGATATTTTTGCACCTCGTTCAAAATCAAGTATGTTAAATTTTTTGCCAAGTTCAGTATGATCCGGAACTTTATTTTTTGTTTCAAAGCTGAAACCATCCGGCACCCATTTTCTCATCTCTACATTTTGTTCTGCAGTTCTTCCAATCGGAACAGTTGAATGAGGCAGATTTGGAATGAACATCATCAAACTATTTAATTGACCTTCCAAATCCCTGAGACTGATATCCATTTCTGTAATTTTATCTGAAACAGTTTTCATCTCGGCAAAGATTTTGGTTGTGTCTTCACCGGCTTTTTTCATTTGCGGGATTTTAGCAGAGACCTGGTTTTTCTTTGCTTTGAGTTCTTCGGCTTCTGAAATTATTTTTCTTCTTTTCTCATCGAGTGAAATAATTTCATCAACACGATCTGTTTCGTTTTTATTTTTGATCCCTTGTTTTACTAAATCAGGATTCTCCCGGATGAATTTTAGATCGAGCATGCTTTTTATTTCACTACTATGTTATAAATTTTATTCTTCACGTAAATCTCTTTGATTATACTTTTATCCGATGTGTGTTTAATCACTTTTTCTTCATTAAAAACCAGTTTCTTAACTGCTTCCTGCTCATAATCGATTGGTATATCAATCGTCGCACGAAGTTTGCCATTCACCTGTACAGCAATGCTAACTGTGTCTTCAGCTAATGCTGACTCATCCACAGTAAACCAAAAAGGATTTTCAAAGATTGAAGATGAATTGCCAAGCAGATTCCAGCATTCTTCTCCAAGATGAGGTGCTAATGGAGCGATCATAACTGCAAGTCTTTGCAAAGCAAACAACTGAATTTCTTTTGAGCTAGTTGAAAGATCTTTGAAATTATTCAACAGTTCCATCAGCGCTGCGATTGCAGTATTAAAACGAAAATTGTTTATTTCTGTTCCGACTTTGTGTACTGTCTGATTTGTTTTCCTGTAAATAAATTTATCTTCGTCGGAAAGAGATTTTAAATCATACTTTTCATTTGAGGTTGTCTGCTTTTGCAAATCTTTAAACTCAATGAACAAATCGAATACGCGGTTTACAAAGCGTTCAGTTCCTGTAATTCCTTTATCACTCCAATCACCGCCCATATCATAAGGACCCATGAACATCAGGTAAAGACGGAAGACATCTGATCCATATTTTGAGGTAAACACATCGGGGTTAACAACATTTCCTTTTGACTTGGACATCTTTGCACCCTGGTTTGTAATCGTTCCTTGATGAACAAGATGAAGAAAAGGTTCATCGCTTTTTGTCAATCCAATATCTCTTAAAAATTTATGAACGAACCTTGAATACAAAAGATGCATTGTTGCATGTTCTGCACCACCGACGTACATATCAACCGGAACCCAATTATCAGCAACTGACTTATCGAAAATTGCATTTGAAAAAGTTGGGTTCAGATACCTGAAGTAATACCAGGAAGAATCGACGAAGGTGTCCATCGTGTCAGGATCGCGTTTTGCATTTGATCCGCACTTCGGGCACTTCACATTTATATATTTTTGATTTCGGGAAAGAGGTGATTCACCTCCAAGTTTAAAGTCAACATCATAAGGTAATTCAATTGGCAAATCCTTTTCATCAATTGGTACTTCACCGCATTTCTCACAATGAATAATTGGAATCGGTGTTCCCCAATATCTTTGTCGTGATATTAGCCAATCTCTTAATCTGTAATTGATGGTTGCTTTGCCAATTCCTTTTTCTTCAAGCCAATGAATTATTTTTTTCTTCGCATCTTCAACATAAAGTCCATTTAAAAAATCACTGTTGATTGCAGGACCATCTTCGAGATATCCTTTTCCTTTAAAATCACCCGGAGGCTGAACAGTTCTGATTATCGGGAGATTAAATTTTTCTGCAAACTCCCAATCTCTTTCATCCTGACCGGGAACAGCCATGATCGCACCTGTTCCGTATGTCAGTAAAACGTAATCTGCAATCCAGATAGGAATTTTCTTATTGTTAACCGGATTGACAGCATATGCACCTGTAAACGCTCCGGTCTTTTCTTTTACAGTAGATGTTCTTTCAATTTCTGTTAATGATTTAATAGATTCTTTATACTCTTCAACTTTAAGTTTATTTTCTTCAGCAGTAAGTTTTTCAACAAATGGATGTTCAGGTGCAAGAACCATATAAGTTGCACCGAACAGAGTGTCCGGTCTTGTAGTAAAAATTTTTATTTTATCATCTGTTCCTGAAACTTTGAAATCTAATTCAGCACCAATACTTTTTCCAATCCAGTTTCTCTGCATAAGTTTTGTTTTTTCAGGCCAGTTTATTTTTTCTAATCCTTGAAGAAGCTCTTCAGCATAATCAGTTATTTTAAAAAACCACTGGAAAAGATTTTTCTGAATAACAACGGTTCCGCATCTATCGCACAACCCATCGTGTACTTGTTCATTTGCAAGAACAGTCTGATCATTCGGACACCAATTAACAGGCGCTTTCTTTCTGTACGCCAATCCTTTTTTGTACAGCTGCAGAAAAAGCCATTGGTTCCATTTGTAATATTCCGGTGAGCAAGTCATCAATTCTGCATTCCAGTCGTACATACATCCGATTCGTTTTAACTGCTCTTTAATATTTTTGATATTTTTTAT
>JANWIS010000031.1 GCA_025449775.1 Ignavibacteriaceae bacterium | reverse complement strand
TTTTAAAAAACTGATTTTTCTTTGATTGCATTTACACTGCA
The DNA here is from genome assembly GCA_025449775.1 of Ignavibacteriaceae bacterium. Classification (GTDB taxonomy): domain Bacteria; phylum Bacteroidota; class Ignavibacteria; order Ignavibacteriales; family Ignavibacteriaceae; genus IGN2. The sequence goes on along the minus strand of JANWIS010000031.1, from coordinate 17,526 downwards.
CAATATCTAACTTATCAATGCGTGTTCAAGAATCAAATTTACAGGATTAATGTCAGGCTATCCCGAACAAATAAATGGGGTTCTCCCCGTCCTTAATAAAAGCGAAGAACCAGTTTACCGGGCATCAGAAAAGTTTAAAGACGATGCACACTATTCTGCTTTTAACCAGTATAAAAATGTTTATGCATTCTCAATCTCTGATAAAGAAAGATTTTGGAGTGCCGAAGCAAAAGAACTCCACTGGTTTAATCTGTGGAAAGAAGTTAAAACAGGAAATGCTTTCAGCTCAAAATGGTTTGTTGATGGGAAAACGAATTTAAGCTACAATTGTCTTGACAGACATTTACCTACCGAAAAAAGAAACAAAGCAGCAATAATCTGGGAAAGCGAATCCGGTGAAAGCAGAGTGCTGACTTACCAGCTGCTGTTCACTCATGTTTGTAAATTTTCAAACCTGCTGAAGAAAATTGGGGTGAAGCAGGGAGAATATGTAATTATTTATATGGGAAATATTCCGGAAGCTGTAATAGCCATGCTTGCATGCAGCAGGATTGGTGCGATTCATTCTGTAGTTTATAGTGAGCTTAGCAGTAATGCACTTGCTCAAAGAATAAATTCCCTTCAATGTAAATTTATTATCACGCAGGATTTTGTTCAGAAGAAAGGCAACAAAATTAATCTCAAAAATAAAGTTGATGTCGCTCTTGAAAATTCTTCAACAACGGAAAAAGTTATTTTGTACCTGAGATCAAAAGAGGCAGAAATAAAAATTAATCCTGAAATAGATATTATCTGGAATGATGAAATTGAAAAAGAGACTGAGGATTGCGAAGCAGTTCAAAATCTTTCTCAGCATCCTTTGTTCAGCATGTTCACAAACGGACCGAAAGGAGACTTGATAAACATTCTTCATTCAACAGGCGGATACATGGTTCAGACATATCTTACTTCCAAATGGATTTTTGATGTTAAAGGAAATGATATAATATGGTCAGCTTCAGATATTGGGTGGATTTCAGGACACACATATTCTGTTTATGGTCCGCTATTGAATGGTATAACTTCATTCTTGTATGAAGGAGTACCGATTTATCCTGAGCCTGACAGGTACTGGCAATTAATTTCTAAGTACCGCATTAATATTCTTTACCTGAATCCAACAACAGTACGTGCATTAATGAAACTTGGCAACGATTGGGTTTCTAAACATGATATTTCAAGTTTAAGATTACTTGGAGTAAAAGGAGAAACAATAAAATCAGAAACATGGACGTGGTTATATGAAAACATCGGTAAAGGAAGATGCCCGCTTGTTGATACCTGGATGCAAACAGAAACCGGTGCGATCTTAATTTCTCCGTTACCCGGGGCCAATGAAATGAAACCCGGTTACACAAGCTGTCCTTTCCCGGGAATTGAAATTGATATTGTTGATCTCGAAGGTAATTCAGTTAAAGAAGGTGAAGGAGGATATTTAATTGTTAAAGACAGCTGGCCATCGATGTTTACAACAGAGAAGGATGAAAAAGCTGCAGCGGATTTAAATTGCTGGAAACAGTTTAAAGGAAATTATTTTACAGGTGATGCTGCAATCCACGAAGAATTTGGTTTTATAAAAATTCTAGGTAGAGTTGATGATGTAATAAAAGCTGCAGGAAATAGAGTCGGAGGCTCAGAGATCGAGAAAGTTCTTTTATCTCATCCTGCCGTGAAAGAAACTGTAATTGTTAAAAGAGCTGACGAGATAATTGAAAACGCAATAGTTGCCTTCGTGACATTAGATAATACCGCGGGAACTCCGCTTTTAAAAGAAGAATTAAGAAATTATGTTGCGGAAAAAATAGGCAATGTTGCAAAACCCGATGAACTTTTTTTCCTTGATGAAATTCCAAAACTTGATAACAGTAAATTTGATAGGAGTCTTTTGAGAGAAAAGGCTAAAGATGGTTTAAAAGAGTTGACAGGAAAGGAAGCCGAACATCAAAGAATTTTTGAAAAATTAAGAGAAGATTATCAGAATCTATATTTTGATTGACACACAAAAAAGAATCGAAATTGCATAAAATCTGAATTTATTCAGTTCTGTTAAAAAAAATCCACATGAATTTCTAACTATTACATTAAAATTATTTTTATTAAAATAACACACAAATAATACTTTATCTATAAATAAGGAGTAGTATGAAAGCGAACGGTATTCTAAAAATCTGTATTGTGTTTTTCTTAATACTAACAGGAATTTCTTTTCCACAAACAACTCACGATATTACAGTTAGCAATTTCACATTTAGCCCTTCATCCTTGACTATTCAAACAGGCGACGTGGTAAGGTGGACGAATGTTTTCGGTGAGCATAATATTTTAGCAGATGATGGTAGTTTTACTAGTGGTATTCCAGCACCAGCACCCTGGGAATTTACACATGTGTTTACCTCAGAAGGTACTAATCCGTACTACTGCGAACCGCATGGAGGCCCGGGTGGAACCGGGATGTCTGGAACTATAATTGTGATAGATCCTGTTAGTGTTCCTGAAGATGAATTAATTGCTGATGAATTTGAATTAATGCAAAACTATCCGAATCCATTTAATCCGAGCACCAAAATTAAATTTTCAATACCAAACCAATCATTTGTTAACGTAAAAGTATATGATATTATAGGAAATGAGATAGCTGTCCTCGTTAATGAAGAGAAGCCAGAGGGGATATATGAAGTTGAGTTTAATGCCGATAATCTTTCAAGCGGAATGTATATATACCAATTAAGCGCAGGAAGTTTTATTCAAACTAAAAAGATGTTATTACTTCGCTAAGCTATACTATCTAAAAGAAATTTTTAAAATATCGCAGTAAGCATGAAAAATATTTCAACGACTCTATTATTTTTTTTAACGTTTACTGCGATTTCTCTTTCGCAATGGATTACAGTTCCCTCTTCACCATCCGGTTTTCTCCACAATATTGTTGATGTAAATAATTCCATCTACTTATCACATAGCAGTAACGGCGCATATAAATCGACAGACGGGATGGTCTCATGGCAGGTGATAAGCAACGGCCTGAATAATATTCAGGCAAAACAGATTTTTGAAATTTTATTTTACAATGGAGATTTATTTGCTGCAACTGCTGATGGAATTTATAAATCTACTGATGATGGTAATAATTGGGAGAAGAAAAGTAGCGGAATTACAATCGGGCCCGGTGCAATTTATGAATTCACTGAATCTATATTTGAATATAATGGAAACTTATTTACGGGTGCATTTAACGGGTTATACCGTTCAACAAACAATGCGGAGAACTGGATGTTAACAAATGTAACCGGACAGCATATCTGGGCTAAAAATTTTACAGTGCACAACGGAATATTATTTGCGGCAAGGGAAGCCGGTAATTATCCAAGCGGTTTCAAATCATTTGATGGCGGCGTTACCTGGGAATCGTTACCAAATACTCCGTTGTTCAGCACAATCACATTCTTTTCGGAACCCGGTAAATTATGGAGCGGGACTATTCACGGTGTCTGGCTTTCATCTGATGACGGAATTAATTGGGAGGACAGAAGCAATGGATTACCTCCCGATCCATACAACACGTGCATTGTGAGAATCAACGGAAAACTTGTAACAACTCTAAAATTCGGCGGCTCAGGAATTTTCCGATCATCTGACGAAGGAATTAACTGGGAAGATTTTGGAGATGAACTTCCCTTTCTGAATTCAATCGAGAAAATAATTATTTATAATGATAAAATAGTTGCGGCAACAAGTGGAGGTTTATGGCAAAGGGATACAGCTGATGTTGTTACTCAAATTGAAGAACAAGAAAATTCTTTATTGAGCGAATTCAAACTTCAACAAAATTATCCGAATCCTTTTAATCCATCTACTGCAATTAATTTTTCAGTTCCGGAACCTGGAATAGTAACACTAAAAATTATTGATTTACTTGGAAGAGAAGTTGAAACAGTCGTCGACGAATTTAAACCGGCAGGTAATTACAATATTATTTTTAATGCCGATAATCTTACCAATGGAATTTACTTTTATAGGATGACTTCCGGTAGCAATGTTATAACCAGGAAGATGGTTCTCCTTCGGTAAACAATTTGAAATTTCAATCCTATCAAAAACTATCAATCATTTAAACATAGACAATATGAATTCAGAAACAAGTAAGACACTTGAGATCGTAAATCAATTTAATCAAGATTTTAATAACCACAATGTTAACCAGATTATGGAGCTGATGACAGACGATTGTGTTTTTGAAAACACCCGTCCTTCACCCGATGGAGAAAGATTTGTCGGACAAGAAAAAGTTCGTAAAGTGTGGGAAGAAATGTTTGTTCGTTCACCAAAAGCTAAATTTGAAACCGAAGAAATATTTGCATCCGGCGGCCGTTGTGTTGTCCGGTGGATTTATCATTGGGAGCGAGATGGTAAAGAAGGTCACGTTCGTGGTGTTGATATTTTCAAAGTTCGTGATGGAAAAGTTGCCGAAAAACTCAGCTATGTGAAGGGTTAAATAGAAATCAAAACATCCCATCAAATCTGATTATCTGCTGACAATTCAGCCGGATTCCTCTATTAGGAGCAAAAAAAGCAAAACCCCGCTTCAAAATTTACTACAAATTTTTTCTCAAACGATTGAATATTCTTTATAAATGATTAAATTGTTTGAAAACTTTATGTGATCACATGATCGGGAAAGGTTTTTAACGAAGACAAACTGTCCCGGCATTCTTCAATTTTTTCTTCACTTCCTCTTCGTGTTACCACAATTTGTTTTAATTCTTTCAACGAGGGCAAATAATAAATCGCATTAATCCTTTGTCCGATAGATCTGACAATTTAAATCAGTCCGTTTAAAAATAACAGTAAGAAAATTCTAATCAGGAGGCATTATGAAACGAGTACTACTACTCAATTTCATTTACTGTTCTTTGTTTGTTGTACTTTCATTTGATTCAATATTATCGCAGGGAGATCCATTCAACTGGACTGAACCAATTAAGGTTGAAGCCAGTGATGTTTTTATATCCTGGCTTGAAAATGTCGGAGGAGACAGGAAAAATTATCAGAAGGTTTACCGTTTAAAGATAGACAGCACCTGGTTGCCGATTGATAATATGATATCAAGAACTCCAAGACAGGAAGATTCAAGGACAAGTAGCATTGCTGGATTATCAGATCTGGCTTCAGGCAGGTTTAATAGAGATCCTTATGATGATGTCATTTCTATCTGGTATTCAACTAATGGAATTGAAATAATGATGCCTGTCTTTGACACCACCCAGGCTATGTGGACAAATTCCATTCAGGAAACTATTGATATAGAAATAGGAAATAACAGAATTTATGTGAGAACTGGGGATTTTGATGCTGATAGTCTTGACGAGATTTTGGTTACATATGTTGGGACAAATGATTCAATTTACCTTAAGATTTATGATGTTGATTCCACGTTAACATTAACCTTAATGAAAACTTTCAGCGATGAAAATGTACAAGGAATTCATAATGCTATTATATATAATGATTATTTTATTGAGACCGGAGATGTTAATGGTGATGGTATAGACGAGATACTGCTGCAAGGGAACGACGGGTGTTTATTATGTTCTGATTGGAGTTTTTATTTAAAGATATATGAAGTTCATGGGAATTCAATTATCCCCAAAGCACGTAAAATAATTCAGCCATGGCAAAATAATTTTGACAATTTACAAGGTGTTAATCTTGCTATTGTTCCAGGTCAATTTATAAATGATGAAAAGGAAGAAATTGCATTTATTTGTGTACTTAAAAATGGATCGTTTCCTCTTGAAGAAAATGAGGGAACTTTAATTTTATTGGAGGTAAGTTCAGATTTGATGGATATAAATTTTGACCCCTCAAAAAGGGAATACATGTATTTTTTTGATGAACCAATTTCAGAGCATAATCAGCTAAGTATGGATGCCGGTGATTTAAATAATGATGGAAGGGACGAAGTTGTATTCACAACAGGTCCTAAAATTTATACTTATGCTACTGATGATGATTTACATTTATATGCTAAAGCTTGGATTAGCTCTGCGGAGGGTGGTTATTCCGATGATATACAGAGTTATAATTTCTTAAAAGTTGCTGATGCAAATCAGGATAATCGTGAAGATATTATAATCGTAAGAAACTTTGTAGATACTCAATTCGCTGATGGTTTTTTTGTTGCGATAATTTCTTTAAATGATGACCTTGATGATTCTGCATTGCTTGGAAGATTATTTGGGGACGAACCACAATCAGACACTTACCAGTTTTATGGAATTGCTGTTGGAAATTTTGATGGTTTCGATTTTTCAATCGGGCAGCCGCACCATTACTCTCAGGCAGATATTGTACAACCTATCGTTCTTCTCAATGCCCCTCCAATTCACTTTGATGTATTTAACGGGCAAACTTTCGATGTGAATGAATGTTACAATGGTGGTGATTGCGATTTCTTCTCAAAATATATTAAGACTAATACCACATCTGTTGAGGTAACTACTAAAGTAACAAAAGATTGGGGTTTATCTGCAGGATGGGGCAAATCAGGAAGTATATCAATCGAACCGCTAGGAGTTGGTGTGTCCGTGAATTATGAAATTTACATGCTTTATAAACATGGCAGGCATTTTAGTAATGATACAACAAATATTACCACCGTCTCCGTGGGAGTTGAAGTATTAGCAAAAGAAGACGATCAGATTTATACGACGGTAACAGATTATGATCTTTGGGAATACCCGGTCTTTCATGGCAACGAGCATTTTGCAAGAAGTTCAATTATGACACTGGTTCCAAATGATGTCCGTGGACAGTGGTTCCCGAGTAAAAGCTATTATGCACTTTCTTACATTCCCGATCACGAAGTTGGAAATATTCTTTCATACTATCCGTATGATACCTTAAGCAACAATCCCAATGTATCGCAGACTATTCGGGCAAACTATGTCTCGGATAGTTTTACATTAAGCTCGAATACATCTTATAACTGGAACCTGATGTTCATTGATTTTACTTCTTCACTGGCAGATACTTCCAGACAAAACGGATTAGACTTTAAACTTAATTTCGGTGGCTATTTAGCCCAGTTTAATTTTTCGAAGACGAGATTCTCAACTCACAAAACCACCATAACAGAGCAGATTAATTTAAATTCACATTTAGGAAGTGTTAATTTAGGAATAGGCGATGTAAAGTATACGGTTACTCCATATTCATATTGGGCACAAAATGACGCATTAGTTCTGGATTATTCGGTTAGACCCGAACTTGCACCCCCGGGATTTCCACCAACATGGTGGCAGGATAAATACGGAGATGATTCGGATCCAACATTTATTCTTCCATGGAAACTTGATCCTGAAAAAGGATTTGCATTGAGTCAAGAAGCTAAACGATATCAGACAAATGACATAATTTTATTACCCAAAAACCCTCTGCCGGGCGATACGCTTACAATCACGGCCCGTGTAAGAAATTATAGTTTAATACCAACACCATCTGCTGTTTCCGTTTCATTTTACATAGACGATCCTGATTCAGGCGGAGTTCCGATGATCGGAATAAATGGAACAAACACTGTAAGCACAATCGGACCAGTTCTTTATCAAGGGAGAGCAGATGTTGAATTTAAATGGATTGTTCCACCTGGACTTCCTTCCTTTCCAAGAATTTATGCAGTGCTGGACGAGGACAATTCGATAAATGAAATTCATGAAAACAATAACAAAGGATTTAATGTTCTGGGAAGAGAATCTGTTTCCGGAGTTGTTGCAGAAAATTATTTTGTACCTGATAAGTTTGTGATTTACCAGTCATATCCTAATCCATTTAATCCATCAACAACAATTAAATATTCTATTCCGATAAGTGAAGAAGTGAGCATAAAAGTATTTGATATTCTTGGAAGAGAAGTTGAAGTTCTAGTAGATGAATATAAAACGACAGGCAGCTACCAGGTTGTTTTCAATGCGAGCAAGTATGCAAGCGGAGTATATTTTTATCAATTGAGGGCTGGTTCTTTTGTTGGAACAAAGAAGATGATTTTAATGAAATAAAAGTAGAAATTAAAAGTTCATCAGAGAGGTTCTTACGTGCTTTGTTTTAGTGACATTGTACTCATTTGATTTTAGATTAATTATAAGTTAAACAAAATCATTCTCTATAAAATTAATGGAGGCATTATGAAAAATAGAATTTCATTAACAGCTTTGCTCATCGCCATCATAATATGTATTTATTGTTTCACTGCATTTCCTCAATCCTCCAATTATAAAGATCGTCTTGGAAGTGTCCGTGATCTAATTAATTCGAATGAACTCATTATGGTCTGGAGTCAGGGAGATGACCAAAGTTCACAGTTTTGTTATCAAAGAATTTATGATCTGGATTTGACACATCCGGGAGGAACAGACTCTACATTAAGAAAAAAACCTATCTATATTGACTCAGCCATCACAGGCACTAGAAATTTGACGGTGGCTACTGGTAACTTTCTTGGTGGAAGTTTTAAACATTTTGTAGCTGCATGGCAAGGACCCAATAATACTGTTACTGTTTCCATCCCCGAAATCGTAGCTGGTACTTTATCGTGGACAAGTACAAACACCATGTCATTGTACGGTCTCGCAGTGATTGGAAGTAAAGAAATTCATGTTGAAACAGGAGATTTTTGGGGAAACAGACAGGATGATTTTATTGTTGCATTCCAGGGCACCGACACAACAATTCACTTACAGCTCTGTTCTTTTAACAAAGGAAGTTTGATCCCTAAAATGTTTGGCAGTATAAACGATGAAAAAATCCTTGTCTCACCAAATAACTGGGATATTGTGGCAGGAGATTTTGACAGCGACGGACGTGATGATATTGCATTATTATTTGTAAAACCAATCGGAGTAAATAGCTGGGCACTTGCTATTACTATTTATTCAGTAGATGATAATGGAAACTTTGTTCGAAAATCATCCCAGGAAATTTTTCAGGAGCCGGCATACAATGTGACTACTATTAATATTGATGGAATTGCAGGGGCTTTTGATTTTGATGCCGGATCAGAAATTGTATTTGGGTTTTCATTTTTCCAGGGCGAAGAACCCGGTGATGATACATACGCATATTTAATTGATATAACGAACAGTCTTACCAATATTAATTTTGATGTTCAAAGCAGGGTTGCACGAAACGAAGTTGGACCAAATGATATGCTTCCTTTCAATGTTGCTGCAGGTGATTTTAATAAAGACTATCGTGATGAGCTTGTTATGATGTCCGGGTATGAATTTTTCGTTTATTCAATCGAGGATCAGCTATTGCCGCAATTTAAATTGCAACAAAATGTTCAAACTGATGGAGATAATTTAGACAGCGATGCTTTTCTTACAGTTGAAGATATGGATTTAGATCGAAGCTCTGAAATTGTAATTGTAAAAAGTTTTGTGGCAAACGGACCCGGAGAGTTTCAACATTTCGAAATGCACGTTTTCAGTGTTGATACCACCCTTACTTCACTCTTATTAAAAGCCCGGAGACTGAACGAGGAACCAATACTATCAAACACCGGAAGAAGACATTATGCAATTGCATTGGGTGATTTTGACGGTGACAGAACAAGACTGGGGGATCCTGTTCATTACAGAAGAAGCGGAGTAATGCATCCGACAGTAGTTCTCTACACTCCGCCAATTCATTATGATATTTTAAATAGTGTGAATCACGATTTAAGCGATTGCTTTCCGGATCAGAACTGCGGATTTTCATCTTCATATGTTCAGTCAACTACGACTGATACAACTATCACCACACAAATTCATGAAGATTGGGGTGGTGATGCTACTTTAACTTCGTCACAATTTATACTTAAAGAAAAAGTAAAGGTTACTTATGGAGATAAGTTCAGCAATAAAGAATCTTCAGGAACATCCTTAACTATAACAACGGGACGGGTAGCTGCCGGCGATGACTGGATTTATTCTAACGTTTATGATATTGATTTTTATGAATACCCAGTTTACGATAGTCTTAACCCAACTCCGATTGGATATTTTCTCGTAACCGTTCCACAAAATCCCCGACCATTATGGATTGAGCTAAAGGATGATGATCTGCTTGGAAATCAGTTCAGACCCGATCACGAGACGGGAAATATTCTTTCCTACAGGACTTCAAATACATTTGATACTGCAAGAGTTATTGTAGATTTTCCTGAACAAACTGTAGGGGCCACCGGAAATAGTTTTGTTTCCGTGCTGATGCAATCTTTTCAAAAGAGTAGTGTAGAAACAAGCTGGGATGCCGGAATAGAAATTGGTGGAACTCTTGATCTTACTGCAGATGTTGGTGGATTCGATGTTGGGATAGAAGTTGAAGTGAACGGCCGTTATAATTATGGTGAGATTTTAACACAAACAGTTAAAGTTCAGCAATCACTTGAAGTCAGAGGAGATCTTGGACATTTAGATCCTCAATACGGCACAAGCGCAACTTATTATGTTCAACCGTATTCATACTGGACTTCTTATGGTGCATTAGCTTTGGATTATAAAGTTACACAACTGCCGGTTGGCGGAAATTCATTCTGGCAAACAAATTACGGTAACAAAACCGATCTCGCATTTAGTTTGCCCTGGAGATACGACCCTGAAAAAGGATATCCTTTACCTGGAAACGACCCGGCGTACCGGCTCCGGTCACGAGATATCAGGCTTTCAAAAGTTGATCCCCGTGGCGGAGATTCCGTTTATATAATGGCTAAAGTACGAAATTTTGGTTTACAATCGGTTACATCTCCATTCACAGTAAAATTTTATGAAGGCGATCCAAACACTGGCGGAATGCTATTGGGAGAAACGACAGTGGATACAATAATTGCTGCTCGTGGATATAGAAATGTTTTAGTTCCATGGCTAATTCCCCTGAACCATACTTTGGATAGTTTAAGAATTTATGCTGTCATAGATCAGGAGAATGCAATTACAAATGAAGTTCATGAAAATAATAATACCGGCTGGACTCCGGGTATTGGTTACGGCTCGTTGGTGAATGCGGAGACGGAATATTTACTGCCGGAAGAATATGTGCTATATCAATCATATCCGAATCCGTTTAATCCATCAACGACAATAAAATATTCTATTCCGCAAAGTTCAGATGTAAGTATAAAAGTATATGATATTCTTGGAAGAGAAGTTGAAGTGCTTGTTGATGAGTATAAAACAATTGGAACATACAATGTTGAATTCAATGCAAGCAGGTTTGCAAGCGGAGTTTATTTTTATCAGCTTCGATCGAGAGACTTTGTTGAAACAAAGAAGATGATCTTGATGAAATAAGTTTAACTGGGCGTCACAATTAAGAAGGTGATACCCATATTTAAAAAAATTTAGCAGTAAGTATTCTTTAATAAACTTTAACGGGAACGTTATGAAACAAAGATTACTGTTCAACTTTTTCTGTGTACTGTTTATTCTTTTTTCATACTCACAAATCTTTTCACAGACAGATCCGTTTGGCATAAATGAAACGGGACCAATAACAGTTAAATCACAAGATGTTTTTCTTCTCTGGATGGAAGATATCGGCAGTGGAAATTATAAAAGTTATCAGAAGATATACCGCTATAAAACAAATGGAATATTTTTTTCCATCGATTCTCTTGATATTGATACCATGTTAACTAAAACCAGCCGAAGAGAAGACAGTAGGTCTGGTAACAATTTATATGTCGATGCTACAGAGGGCAGGTTGAATGTAGATCTTTACGATGATGTCGTTTCAATCTGGCGATCCACACAATCTACTCAGAAGATTGAGATAATGATCAGTCATTTTGATACCACGGGATTCTTCACCAATTCTACAGCAACTACGTTAGATGCCGGTGAAGAGCTAAATCAAAGTAGTGAAATCTATGTGAGGACAGGAAACTTTGATAGCGATAGTACTGATGAATTCATTATAGTTTTTCGCGACCTTTCTGATTCGGTATTATTCTACGTATATGATGTGGATTCAACATTGCAAACAACACTGAGCGAAAGATTCAGTAATACAATGGTGCTTGGTTCCAGCCTCCAACATTTTGTAAAAAACATTATTGAGACAGCAGATTTAAATGGTGATGGAATTGATGAAGTAATCTCATGTTCGTGGGAAAATCCAACCACAACCAATACGGTGCCCATAACTATTAAAATTTATTCATTTGAAAATGGTTCAATTACACCTAAAGGTAGTACCACGATAGATGTTCCAAAGGACGGTCCATTGGAAGATTTTATTATGGCAGAAGCTCGGGGACAGTTCGATGATGATTCTAATGATGAATTAGTTTTCAGTGCTGTACAAAATTCCGCCAATACTCTCCATATTTCTTATCACTATATTCTGAATGTTTCTTCAAATTTGGGAACAATATCAGTTGGACCCAGACAGCAATACAACCTAACTAACACTCATACTACTAACAATTACACCGAATTTGGTTTGGCTGCCGGTGATCTGAACAATACTGTTAATAAGAGAGACGAAGTGGTATTTGCCGCCGGGAATAGAATTCGTGTTATAGCTGTTACAGACAATTATACTTTTGATACAAAAGCATTGATAAATGTCGCGAACGGAGGGAACGCAGATTATGCACAGAGTAATAATTATCTGAAAGTTAGTGATATGAATATGGATAATAGAGAAGATATTTTGATTGTTAAAAATATTGTAAACACCTCGGGTGTCCCCGATGGTTTTGAAATAGCTGCTATTACATTTAGCGATACGACATTGAATGATGGAACTGATAGAGTAATTGGCAGAATCCTCGGTGAGGAAAGTCAAAACGACGTTTATCAGAAGTACGCAATTGCCGTTGGAAATTTTGATGGATTTGATTTTACTATCGGCTGGCCCGAACACTCCAATGAGTATGATATATCCCAACCGATCGTTATTCTAAATGCTCCTCCTGTTCATTTTGATATGTTTGACGGAAATATTTTTGATATAAATGGCTGTTACAATGGTGGTGACTGCGATTTTTGGGCGCTGTATAAAAAACAAACAACCTCATCTATTGAAGTATCAACCAAAGTTAACAAAGATTGGGTGATATCAGCCGGACTTTCGTTTGCAGGGCAAGTTACTGTAGCCCCGGCAGGAGTTGGTATAGCAATTAATTACGATTACCACTTGCTAAAAAATTATGGCAGGCATTTTAGTTTAGACAGTACAAATGTTACTACAGTTTCTGTTAGTGTGGAGGTGGAAGCTCGAGAAGATGATAGAATATACACGACTGTAACAGATTACGATGTCTGGGAATACCCTGTCTTTCATGGAAATGAGCCATTCCCAAGGAACACCTTTTTAACCTTTGTCCCGAATAATGTTCAGGGGACATGGTTTGGAAGTAAGAATTATATAGCGCAAAATTATATTCCTGATCACGAGGTAAGCAACATCCTTTCCTATTATCCCTACGATACACTGGTTAATAATCCCAATCTGTCACAGCCAATCAGAGCAAGTTATACATCAGATAGATTTTCATTGGATGGATCATCATCATATAACTGGAATCTTTCATTCTCTGATTTTCAGTCCAGCCAGGCAGACACAACAATAGATAATGGATTGGATATAGGCTATACATGGAATGGGATAGGAAGATTCGATGGAGATTTTGGCAACAAAGATATGATAACACACAAAACATCTGTAAGTAATCTTATTGATTTAAAGGTGCATCTTGGCAATGTTAATATGGGAATAGGTCAGGTAGAATATGCTGTCACACCTTATGCTTACTGGGGGAAAAATGATGCCCTTGTAGTTGATTATGCTGTAGATGTACCGGAACCAGCAGGAGAAGATTCGTGGTGGGAATTGAAGTATAAAAACAACTCTGATCCAACATTCATTTTGCCCTGGAGGCTCGATCCAGAAAAAGGATTCTCGTTAAGCGAGCCATCAAAAAGATTTCATACAAAAGATATAAGTTTTATTCCAAGAAGGCCCTTACCAGGAGACACATTAAATATTTTAGTGCAAGTACGAAATTTCAGTCTCATACCAACTCCTTCATCTGTCGTTGTTAAATTTTATTTAGAAGATCCGGATTCAGGAGGCACTCCAATTGTAGGCGTAAATGGTACAAATACTGTCAGCACAAATGGAAATATACTTTCACTCGGAAAGTCTAATGTAGAGTTTAAGTGGGTTGTACTATCAGGATTACCATCCTATCCAAGAATCTATGCTGTTTTGGATCAGGATAATACGATTACCGAAATTCACGAAAACAATAATAAAGGGTTTAATATTATGGGTGGAGGATCAGCCACAGGCGTTGAGGATGAAAATTATTTTGTTCCTGATAAGTATATGCTTTATCAGTCATATCCTAATCCGTTTAATCCGTCAACGACAATAAAATATTCTATTCCTCAAAGTGCTGTTGTCAGGATTAAAATATTTGACATTCTCGGAAGAGAAGTTGAAGTTCTTGTTGATGAATATAAAACGACAGGTAGCTATCAAGTAGTTTTTAATGCTACCAAGTTTGCAAGCGGAGTATATTTTTATCAGCTTCGTTCAGGAGATTTTGTTGAAACAAAGAAGATGGTTTTAATGAAATAATTTCTGAGTGGAGTAAAATTTAAAAAGGCGGGTTCAACCCGCCCTAACTTCTTACCTCTTACCTCTTACCTCTTACCTCTTACTACTGGCTAATCAATGTCTCAACGAATCTTTATACTCATTCGATGTCTTCCCAAAATGTTCAATCGGTATCAGTTTAACTTATATTGAATTTTTGCTTACCTAATAGCATGGCAACCCATTGCTTTTTATTCATAAATTATTAATGTTTAACAACAATAAGTAAGTGTACACTATAATTTTATAAAATTAATAATCTGAAATTAATAGACATCAACATTTAACAATTAAAGAGGAGACCCAAAATGAAAAAATCCTCATTCATAATCTTTTCCCTTTTACTCAATCTAAGTAGCCTTGCTCAGAACATCACCAATACACTTGGCACAAACGGACTGTTTACAATCAAGGATGGGTCAAATAATTATCTTACCCTAAGCCAGTCAACTGGTCAAGTAAATATATTAAATACACTTCGGCTTGAAAACACAACAAGCTCAGCTTTGGGTATAATATTTAAAGGCACAGATAGATTTTTACATAACTATCAGGCGTCCGGAACAAATGGATGGAACACATTCCTTGGAATAAATGCAGGTAATTTCACATTGTCTGGAAGCGGGACCCAAGCAAGCTATAATACAGGAATCGGGTATTCTCTTTATAGTCTCACAACCGGTTATGAAAACATAGCGATAGGATTTAATTCTTTAGGTTCCAACACCACCGGCCATTTTAACACTGCTGTGGGAGTGCAGTCTTTATTTTCCAACACAGATGGCTTTCAGAACACAGCTGTGGGACTGAATTCTTTGTATACCAACACCCTCGGTGTTTCAAACACAGCCGTGGGATTTAGTTCCTTATTTTCATGCACCTTCGGCATTTTGAACACTGCTATAGGACATAATGCAGGTTCTACAATTACCACGGGCCAAGGTTTAGTCTGTATCGGTGATAATTCACAGCCATCAACAAGCTCTGCAATTAACGAATTTACGCTTGGTAATTTCTCGATAACATATCTTCGCTGTATGCAAACAAACATTACAAGTTTATCGGATGCAAGAGATAAGAAAAATATAAAAGACTTGTCACTTGGACTGAATTTACTGATGAAGCTCAAGCCGCGGCAGTTCAACTGGGATATACGTGAGTGGTATGAAAATAATGTTTCCGATGGCAGCAAAATGCAAGAGACACCCACAGCAGGATTTATAGCACAGGAGCTTGACGCAGTCCAGACAAATGAAAAAGCCGAGTGGCTTAACCTTGTCTTAAAAAATAATCCCGAAAAATGGGAAGCAACACCGGGCAAACTTTTACCAATTATAGTAAAAGCTATACAGGAATTGAAAATGGAAAATGATGAGCTCAAATCAGAGCTGGAAGATATAAAATCGGTAAAGGAGGAAATTACCAGATTAAAACAACTGGTTTCTCAATTGAAGGCGAAAGAGGAAAATGTTGAGAATGTGACATTCCTTGGTACCAAGTAAAGGGAGCACTAGTTGAAATGAAAAAAATATTTTACTTGATGCTACTGTTTACCATTGCATCAATAATCCGAAGTCAGAGTTTGATGGTTTTCGATGCAGGAACAGACATTGATGTTGGTACAGGAGCGGATATTTGTGCAAACATTGTAACAATTAACGGGACTTATTCCGGCAGTGGAACACTTTGCAACGGAGCGCTCCCTGTAGAGCTTTCTTCGCTTACAGCAGCAGTTGAAGAGAAAACAGTATCTCTACGATGGAGAACAGAAACAGAAGTAAATAACTATGGTTTTGAAGTTGAGCGTGCTGTTATAAATTCTAAGTCTACAAAACAAAAACCTAGATTCGAGAAGATCGGATTTGTTAAAGGACATGGCAACAGCAATTCCCCGAAAGATTATTCATTCATAGATGAAAAGCCATTTGGCGGCAGCAATTTTCAATACAGGCTAAAACAAATAGATACGGATGGACAAATTGAATATTCAGATATAGTTGAAGTAGAAGTTCTGCCTGATAAATTTGAATTACTCCAGAACTATCCCAATCCACTCAACCCGAGCACGAGAATAAATTATTCAATGCCGGAAATCTCTTTTGTTACGCTGAGATTATACGATGTGTTGGGTAATGAGATATTAACTTTAGTAAATGAAGAAAAACCTGCCGGGAATTATTCGGTTGAATTTAATGCGGCTAATCTACCCAGCGGATCGTATTTCTATAGACTGACGACAAATAAATTTTCCGAAACAAAGAAGATGATTCTGATGAAATAATTTCTGATTGTGGTAAAATTTAAAAAGGCGGGTTCGGCCCGCCTTTTTATTTGAATCATTTTAATCAAACCAAAACCGTGCACCGATTCCTCCGCCCAAATCAAAATCTGTTGATGGAACCAGATCAAGAATTGGTACAATCTCTATAAATATATCAACTGGTGCATCAGCAAAAAAATAATCAAGACCTACCGGAACTCTCGCACCGACGAGCGGATCATCGGAAAGAATGACCCTGCCTCCAATACCAATATAGAAAGGTAATCTGCCTGACGACACAGAAATCAAATGAAACATATGCCACACATAGTCAGCCTGAAGAAGCAAATGTCCTTCGCCCCTGAAAGACCAGGCTGCACCAAAATCGAAAGCATTTACCCCGCTTGTCCATAGTTTTGCGCTTATTCCGGTCGGCTCGCCTAAAATAATTCCGAGTCCGAAATTTTTATCCTGACCAACTAAGCTTAGCTGAAATAGAATAACCAGTGTAAAAATTAAACAAGATATTTTCTTCATAATTATCTCTCCTAAAAATAATTTGGATATTTTAAATTAAATAT
>JANWIS010000030.1 GCA_025449775.1 Ignavibacteriaceae bacterium | reverse complement strand
GGATTAGGCTATGCATTAAAAGGATGGGAAAATTTTATCAATTATGCGAAGAGTAAAAATCTTAACATTGAAAAATGCATCCAGCTTGGATTGATTGGTAGATCCACTGACGGAAAACTTTATGATAAATTATCCGGCAGATTAATCTTCCCGATCTTTTCACCAAATGGAAGAGTTATTGCTTTTGCAGGAAGAGTTTTGGACACAAATGATTCCGGTGCAAAGTACATTAACTCGCCAGAATCACTCATTTATATCAAAGGCAGAATTTTATACGGACTTTCTTTTGCAAAAGATGATATCCGTCGTCTTGACAAAGTAATTCTTGTTGAAGGTTATGTTGATTTAATTTCACTATACCAAAGTGGAGTGAAAAATGTTGTCGCAGTTTCCGGAACAGCTCTCACTGATGACCAGGCTCAGCTAATTTCAAGATATACAAAAAATGTTGTTCTTCTTTTTGATGCAGACACAGCAGGTATAAAGGCATCAATGAGAAGTATTGAAATTTTATTGAAGCGTGATATGGAAGTGAAAATTGTTTCTCTTCCAAAAGGAGAAGATCCCGATTCATTCATTAATAAGTACGGCAAAGAAGAGTTTGAAGAACTAATTAAAAAAGCAGAAAATTTTTTGGAGTATGAAAGCAAATATTATGAATCGCAGGGGAAATTTAATGATCCTGCAAGTGCTGCTGATGCAATACGCGAACTTGTTAAACCTGTTGCATTGATAAATGATGAAATTAAAAGAATACTTCTGCTGAAAGACATTTCAAAAAAATTTAACCTCAGAGAAAAACTTCTTGAAGCTGAACTGGAGAAGCAGCTGATACAAACCAGAAAATTTGAAAAAAGCAATGCAAGAGTTTTCCAAAAAAACAGCACAGAAGAAACAAATGTACTTTTCCCTGAAGTTTTACCAGAAGCAACACCGGCTTTATATAATCTTGAAAAAGAAATTTTGAGGATTTTGTTCGAAGGGGAAAATACAATAGCCGGGATGATTTTCAATTATCTTCGCCCGGATGATTTTACTATCGGTTTGAACCGTGAATTGTTTGAAATAGCAAGAGAAGAATTCGAGAATAATCTGGACAAAAGTTCATTCACAATAAGCGGAGTGATAAGTGCTTTGAAAGATGAGAGGAAGGAAACCTATGTCCGTGAACTTACAATTAATAAATATTCAGTAAGCGAAAGCTGGGAAGAAAGATTTCCAAGCATAACAGCTGAGATGACATTGCTGAAGTATGCAAGAGATACAACTTTGAAATTATTAATCGAACGGATTGATAGAAATATTCAATCAAACCGCAGAGAAATTGAATTGAGTGACAGCGAATCAAAACATATCGAACTTATGAAAGCTAACAACGAACTTGAAACGGAAAAGAAACGGATCAAAGAAGAACTCATTGGTAAATTGGCTGGTTAAAAAATCACGAATAATATCCCGGTTACAGCGTAACTTAATCTCACTATAATTTTTTTATTCATCATTATTATTTGAATATGTACCGTCTGGCAAAAACAGGAAAATTGATGATAGATATATTACCGGACAAATGTGATTTCTGCGGATGTTGTGTTGGTGTCTGTCCGGAAGATGCAATTGAATTAAAGGAAGCAGAAATTTTTATTATTGACCCGAGATGTACAAATTGTGCAAAGTGTGTTTGGTCTTGCCCGATTGAAGTGATCAAGTTTAATCGTGAAGGTGTTCTGGCGAAGTGAAAAATGAATATGATGTAATAGTGGTCGGTGCCGGACCTGCCGGATCAATGGCAGCAAGATTTGCTGCTGAACAAGGCGTTTCTGTTTTGATGCTTGAAAAAGATCGGGACGTTGGTTATCCGGTCAGGTGCGGCGAAGCAATCAGCAAAGCCGGTGTTGAAGAATTCATTTCATCAGATGATAAATGGATAGCAGCAAAGATCAGCAAGTTTTCTTTTAATGCACCAGACGGAACAGAAGTGATTTTAGATTTTGGTGAAGCTGGTTACGTACTTGAAAGAAGAATTTTTGATTACGAGCTTGCGAGAACGGCAGCAAATCAGGGAGCTGAAATTATAACACGTGCTTATGTAAATGGATTAATGTTTGACAATGGAAATGTTTCCGGAGTGAAGTATGAATTCCAGGGCGAACAGAAAGAAGTAAAAGCAAAAGTCGTCATTGCTGCTGATGGTGTTGAATCGCGTGTTGGCAGATGGGCTGGATTAGAAACTCACATCGATTTCCGCGATATGGAAAGTGCAGTTCAAATTACTGCAGCAAATATTCCGGTTGATCAGAAAACACTATACTTTTATTTTGGAAAAGATGTCGCCCCCAACGGATACTTTTGGATTTTTCCTAAGGGACAGAATAACGCAAACATTGGTTTGGGTGTTAGTGGTATAATTGGAAAGAAAAAATCTGCACAATCATTTCTCAATGATTTCATGAACAAGAACTATCCAAATGCACCTGTTCTTACAACAGTTGCTGGAGGAGTTCCATGTGCAATCACTCTTCAAAAAATATCGGCACCCGGAATTTTAGTAGTCGGTGATGCAGCACGACAGGTTAATCCATTAAGCGGCGGAGGAATTGCAAGCGGAATGATCGGAGGAAGTATTGCCGGAAGGATTGCGGCAGAATCTGTCAAGATGAAAAAGCCGGATCATATTTTAACTTACGACAAAGCTTGGGCTGATCGGCTTGGAAAACGTCACGAGATTTTTAACAGGATTAAAGAAGGCATTTATAATTTTTCAGATGAAAAGTTTAACAATATTGCTCACTCAATTAATAAAGTCCCGTACGGAAAGAGAACACTTGGCAGAGTATTTACAGCAGCACTTTTTAACCAGCCATCTCTATTAATTGATGTAGCAAAAGTTTTTGTTTAATAATTAAAAATATGTTGTTAAAGCACAAAATCAGATTCATTTATTCCGCATTTTCATCTGAAGTATCCTGTTATTAGTTGCAATTATTTTATATAATTGGCAAGTAAAAATTTATAAAGAAAGTAAACTTTTAAAACAAATCCGGAGCTTGAACAGACTGATGAAGGAATCGATAAACTTTGGTTTTGATGAAGCAGTAAATAGTTTCAGTGGAGTTTTTTTCTGGGTAGATGATGCAGATGCCGGAAGATCTGATATACAGTACTCTGAAAATGTTCTAAGCGTTACAGGTTTTTCAGCCAACGAAATTAAAGCACTTAAAGATGGCTGGCTGTCTGTGATAATTAAAGATGATAAACCGGCATATAAAAAAAGGATGAGTGAATTTGAAAAAAACCCGGATAAGGATTCGCTCCATCACAATTACAGGATAACCGGGAAAGATGGAACAATAATTTCTGTAATGGAAAGAATAAATGTCAGTCGTAGTGTTGAAGGAAAAATAAGTAAAAAATTTGGGTTGGTGCTTGATGTTTCGAATTACCTTGGTGAAATTGAAAAGTTAACTAAAAAAAATGATGAGCTTGAACAGCTCAATTCATCCAAGGACAATTTTATTTCTATTCTTTCACACGATCTCCGGGCTCCATTTACAAGCATTCTCGGCTTTTCTGAAATCCTTCTTAACGAAAATTCACTTCCTGAAAAAGATAAGGCAGAATATCTTAAATACATTCACGATTCATCACAGAACCAGCTTCAGCTCATAAATTATCTTCTTGATTGGGCAAGGCTTCAAACCGGTCGTTTGAAAATTGAAGCACAAAGACTTCATGCACAGAGCATTACTTACAATTGTGTTTCATATTTAACAGGGCTTACTGTAAGAAAGAATGTAAATATTTCTGTAACTATCCCTGAAGCATTTTATATTGAGGCGGATGAAAGACTGATAAACCAGGTGTTGAATAATCTTTTAAGCAACGCAGTAAAATTTTCTAAAGAAAACGAAACTGTAGAAGTCAGTGCAAATATTTACAATAATAAATTTATTGAGTTCATAGTAAAAGATAGCGGGATGGGAATTTCCGATACGAACAAGGAAAAACTATTTAACATCGGAAAACTTTTTACAACCGAGGGAACAAAAGGAGAAAAAGGAAGCGGATTAGGACTTGCGCTTGCAAAACAGATTATTGAAAAACACGGCGGTGAAATCTGGTTTTATTCTACAGAAGGTAAAGGCAGTGAGTTTCACTTCACAATTCCTGCAGCAATAAATACTTTACTTCTTGTTATTGATGATAAGGAAGAATTGGTAAGTCTTGAAAACGGTATCAGGGAAGCTTATCCTAATTTTATAACTATGACTGCTGAAAATGCTTTCGAAGCGCTTGGAATAATTTCTGCGAAATTACCATCAATAATAATTTTATCTCACGGCTTACCGCTGATGAATGGACTGCAGTTTGTTAATATGGTTCGTAAAGAAAACAAGAACATTCTCATTCCATTTATAGTTTTTCTTGATTCAGCTTCAGAATCAATTTTGAAATCATACCAGGAAATCGGTGTTAGAATTTTAAAACAGAAACCGGCTATAACGGATCAGCTGAAAGAAAAAATTGAATCTGTGCTTTATTAATTCCTTAATACTCACAGAAAATAGTTTGAGATTATTTTTGACAATGAATTTTCAGGATTAAGTGTTAACTCAACCTGCACTAAATACTCTTTCAAAAAATGATCCCATCGATCATTTCCTTTTAATAAGAAGAATTGAAATTCGCAATACAAGATCCGGAAGCAGTTATCTTTCAACCGAATTAGGTGATAAGTCAGCTTCGCTTAATGCAAATGTGTGGGAAGGATTTTCTGATATTGCTGGTAAAGCAAAAATTGGTGAGATAGTTAAAGTTGCCGGTTCAATTGAAGAGTTTCAAGGAGCCTTACAAATCAAAGTTTCTTTCATTAAATTGGCTAAACCGTCGGATAAAGTTACACCCATCGATTTCCTTCCTGTATCTCAGCGAAATATTGAAGAGATGAAAAAAGAATTCAATGAAAAAATTAAAAGCATCACTGATGAGCATCTTGCAAAACTGATAATTAATATTTTTTCGGATGAAAAGTTTGAAAAATTTTGTACGGCTCCGGCTGGTAAATCATGGCATCACGCTTACATTCATGGATTATTGGAACATACTTTAGAGATAGTAAAAATATGCGAGCTGATGTGTGAATTTCATACGGAACTAAACCGAAGTTTATTAATATCAGGTGCTATGTTACACGATATAGGTAAGATTGAAGAACTAAGTTATGATTCGGCATTTGAGTACACTGATAAAGGAAAACTTATCGGTCACATCGTTATTGCATCGATGCTTGTCAAAGATGAAATAAAAAAAATACCGGGCTTTCCACAAGAACTGGAAAATAACATAATACATTTGATACTAAGTCACCAGGGAAAACTTGAACATGCATCACCGGTTGTTCCAAAAACTGTTGAAGCAATTGCGCTTTACCAGGCAGATGAACTGAGTGCAAAAGTAAATGCTTATAAGAGCACATTAAATTCAGAAATAAAAATTGATTCAAACTGGACGAGATTTATTTCGCTCGCCGATACCGATCTTCACAGACACAATTTAAATACTAACAAAGATAAAGGATCAAAAGAATCTCTGTTCGATTAATCAAAGGGGGCAAATGAATTTTTTTACTTTATTAATTACTATTTACTGTTCTATCTCACTATTATTCGTCAATTATTCCCAGACTGTTGAAGAGCTTATAAATGAAGGTGATAAATTTAATACAGAATTCGATCATCAGAAATCATTAGAGACTTATCAAAAAGCAGATAAACTTGAACCTGCTAATTGGGAAGTGATCTGGAGAATCAGCAGAGCACTGGTTGATATTGCAAACAAGATGCCCGAAGGAACTGATGAACAGAAAGATGCAAAGCTCAATAAATATAAAAAGTCTTTTGTTTATGCAGATAGTTCAGTGAAACTCGCTCCGGATCAATCAGTAACTTATCTTCGGAGAGCAATTGTAAATGGAAGGATTGCTCTGTTTGAAGGTGTCTTTTCTGCAATCGGATCAGTCAATGATGTTAAAGATGATTGTGAAAGAGCGATACAATTGAATAACGGAGGAAATTATATTCAGGCACTTGCTCATTATGTTTTAGCAAGAGCTCATGCAAAAGTTTGTGAAAAAACTTTTCTGCTCAGGCTTCCTCTCGGACTTGGATGGGGAGATATGGAAGTTGCAATCAGGGAATTTCAAAATGCTATTAAGCTCAAGCCTAATTACAGAATGTTTTATCTCGATCTTGCAAAAGCTTACATAGAAGAAGATGAATACGAGCTTGCGAAAGAAAATCTACTTCTTGTTGAAAAAGCTCCGTTTGTTTTGCAAGATGATGAGGAGTATTTGAATGAAGCAAAAAAACTTTTGGTTGAAGTTAATGAAGAGTTGGAGTGATAAAGATAGACAGAGAGCTTATCGAAACTCTAAGGAAATCTGAATCGATTGTTTTTTTTACAGGTGCCGGTGTATCTGCTGAAAGCGGAATTCCAACATTCAGAGGTAAAGATGGTATATGGAATAAGCTGAAACCCGAAGAGGTAGCAAACTTTGATGCTTTCATAAAAAACCCGGAAATGGTATGGGAATGGTACAATCACAGGAAAAAAATTATTCAGGAATCCAGACCGAATCAAGCCCACCTTTCTATTGCTGAATTGCAAAACTATTTTTCAGATGTTGCAGTTGTTACTCAAAATATTGATAACCTTCATAAAAGAGCCGGCAGTGAAAAAATATTTGAACTTCACGGAAATATTGAACGGAATTTTTGCATACAATGTAAAAAATTTTTTAACGAAGAATTGGATTTTTCAAACGGTATTCCAAAATGTGATTGCGGAGGACTTATTCGACCTGATGTTGTCTGGTTTGGTGAATATTTACCCGAAGAACAGTTTAAAGGCGGAGAGAAAGCAGCTATGAACTCAGATTTATTTTTTGTTGTTGGAACATCAGCAGTTGTTTATCCTGCAGCAGAATTAATTTATACAGCGAAGTTCAGCGGGGCAACGATTGTAGAAATTAATATTGAAGAAACAGAAATTTCTTCTATGGCTAAGTATTCTTATTTTGGAAAAGCCGGAGATATATTGATGGAAATACTGGGAGAATTTAAATTGTCAAAAAATCTGTGAGTTACTTTCTGGACTGAAGCCCAGTTATTTTGCACAATCTCTGTAAATCTTTTTGTTCACTTTCTTTTAATATTGAAAAATAATTCTTAATTATTTTTACCAGCTCAGGAAGCACAAATTTTATTTTATTTCTACCTGCTGATGTCAGATGAATCATAAAAAGTCTTCTGTCATTCTCTCCTCTCTGCCGTTGAACAAATCCTTCTTTTTCAAGATTATCAATAACCATTGTAATATTACCACCGCTTTTAAGAATTTTTTTACCGATGTCGGTTTGTTTCAATGGTCCTGAATGAAACAACGCATCAAGAACACCAAACTGACTTTCTGTAAGATTATATTTGCTCAGTTCATTTTTAATTTTAGATGTCAAAGTTTCAGCTGAACGCAGTAGTTTAATGAAAGTGTTCAGTGCATTAATTTCTTTTTTTGAACCCTTATAATTAGATCCCATCTGAACCGATAACTATTTCTTTTTTCCGGGAGAGAAGAAACTTAACACAGCTGTAAAAATCACGGCTCCGATTATCGTCCATAAAATATGATATTCAGTTCCTCTTATATTAAATGGAAAGGGATCTGGTAAATTCAGCTCACGTGCAAGCCAGGTTCCTATTATTGCCCCAATAAAACCAACAACAATTGACAGGACACATCCACCCCGGCCAAAACCAACCAAAGATCGGGCAATAGCACCGGCAATTCCGGCAATTATGAGAGAGATTATAATGTCTATCATATTATTTTATTATTTGTTAAATAAACATCAGACAAACTAAATTTTATCATCATCATAATCAATTTATTATGTTGCCCATTGAAAAGGTTTCATGTAAACTTTGGTTGCTAATGAATGATCTCGGTTAAAAGAAAATAATTTTAAGAATAAATGGATAGAAGAAATTTTTTAAAGAAAAGTTTTGTAACAAGTATAGGTTCCTTAATAATTCCTACTGGATTATTAAAAGGAAATACTAAAACTCTTTCTGATGGTATGATTAAACCAGCGTCACGACCTGATATCGATACCTGGGAAGAGAATGATATTAATATAGCATGGATTGGTCATGCAACAGTGTTAATTAATTTCTTTGGAAAAATTATCCTTACAGATCCTGTGTTTTTTGAAGCAGTAGGAATTTATATTGAAGGATATATTCTCGGTCCGAGAAGAGTTAGTTTGCCGGCATTACAGCTCGATGAAATTCCTAAACCTGATATAGTTTTAATTTCTCATGCACATATGGATCATATGGATTATAAAACGCTGAAAGCAATTACAGAAAAATATCCCGGGGAACTTGATTGTGTTGTAGCTTATAATACTAAGGATGTGATTGATGATCTTCACTGGAAATCGCTTCAGGAAGTTGACTGGGATGAAAGGATGACTTTGAACGGTGTGAATTTCAAAGGGATTGAAGTTCAGCACTTCGGGTGGCGTTACCCGGGTGAAAAAGACCGGAATGGAGGATACTTTAAAGATGGAAGAAGTTTTAACGGTTTCATGATGGAAAGGTTCGGAAAGAAAATATTATTCGGCGGAGACACAACTTTTACCGAAAAATTTAAAAAGCATAAATTTGAAAATGTTGATATAGCCATTATGCCGATCGGTGCATACAAACCTTGGAGAAAATATCACTGTACTCCTGAAGAAGCATTGGTTATGGCAGAATATTATTTAGGTGCAAAATATTTTATTCCAATTCATTGTAAAACATTCGAAAGGGGTGAAATGATAGATGAACCACTGAATTGGCTGAATAATTCAAGCAGGCATTATAAGATGGAAATTGGGTTGAGAGATATAGGAGAAACTTTTACACTTAAAGGATGAAGATTTTATTCCTGGTAAATGTAAAAGCACAATTCAATTACCAGCTCCCAAAATATTGAAACTATCTTTTCTTCAATAAAAACAATGATGAATAAACTCAAACAAGGTTTCGTTCAGATTTATACCGGAAACGGAAAAGGCAAATCTACTGCAGCAATTGGACAAGCTGTACGTGCTGCCGGATTTGGTTTAAAAACTTACATCGCACAGTTTATGAAAGAATATCCTTATAATGAATTGAATAGTCTAAGACAATTAAGTGAGTGGATAACGGTTGAACAATTTGGAGGAGATGATTTTGTTTATAAGAAAGAGTTGCCGGATGAAAAAGAATTAGCAAAAGCAAATAAGGGATTGCAGATCTCTAAAGAAAAAATGTTGAGTGGTGAATTTGATTTAATAATTCTAGATGAAATTTTGGTTTCGATTTACTTTAAACTTTTCAAAACAAAGGATATTGTTGAGTATATAAAGCTGAAACCTGAAAAAACAGAACTGATTTTAACCGGAAGGTATTGTCCTGAAGAATTAATTGAATTAGCTGACCTTGTAACAGAGATGAAAGAAGTAAAACATTATTATCAGAAAGGGGTTCAATCAAGAAGAGGTATTGAATCTTAGAGCGGATTTTATTTGACAATATAACTCAAAAAAACTGTAACTATTCAACTGCAAATTTCTTTGATCAAATTATTGATCAGTATCTATTAGTATTGGTGAATTAAATTTCCTTATCCAGCCAAACCTTGAAAAGTGTGTTAGTTTTGCATTCTGGACTTTTACGGATCCTTGTGAGACATTTATTTGAACTCCATTTTTCTTTATTAGTTCAACCGTTCCATCATCATCAATAAATACAAAGTCTAATGTTCCTGTATTGTAATTATCTAATTGAAGGCCTGCAAATTTTTGAATTAATTTTAAAGTGTCTTCAAAAATCATTTCAGGGTAAAAGTGTATTGCGGCGTATTGGTTATCAACAACCATCGAAATTGTTTCTGTGCCGCTAAATGCACCAGGGGGTATTCTTAAATCTGCTTCGATTATAATTGAGTCACCAAGATTTGAAACATAGTATTTTTCCATTGTAATTCTTCCACCCGTCGAACCATTGATCACTTGGCTTATTGAAAAAACACTATCTTCCCAAACAACGGATTTTTCCGGGAGAAGTATTAATTCATATTCAAAGGAATTGGGTAATGAGTTTTCAATAGTTTTCTCCAAGTAATTTATAGAAAGATCAGAATTTGTTTCACAACCGATAAGGAGTACTGTAACTAAAAATATTAGTATGTTTTTCATTTGAAATCCGTATTAATTATTAATTAGAATTTCATTTCGTAATGATATTGTAGTTTTCTATATACTCTGTTCAATGAGACCGGAAGTAAATTTCTCATTGATTGATCCGTTGAAATAATTTGATGCTGTCTGTAAATAGGGTTTAGCTTCCTCTTTTTTGTCCCTGGATACAAGCAATTCTCCTAACAGAGCAGAGCTCTCAGCTTCATTTAATTTGCTTTCAATATCCTTATTCAGTCTTATGCTGTTCTCAAATAATTCTTCAGAAAGTTCAAAGTTATTCATCTCGGTTTGAACTATTCCTTTAATTTTATAGATATCTGCAATTGATAAAGTATCATTCAACTTGTATGCTAATTCCATTGCTTTATCAGTGTAAGCATCAGCTAATCCCGGATTTTTCAGACTAGTATAAATGAAAGCTTTACCAATATATGCGACGGCACAATT
>JANWIS010000029.1 GCA_025449775.1 Ignavibacteriaceae bacterium | reverse complement strand
ATTTCCAGAGATGGTTTTACAGTTGAAGTAAAAACCTGGGGCGATTCAAAGGTTTTAAGCATTAGCGGTTTTTGGGTAGCTCGCGCAGAAGTTTCTGCTTCTGATTATTAATCGTCAAGCTATTTTATTTTATGCCGTTATCCTGAAAAGAATGACGGCTTTTTTATTTTAAATGTCGAGAAACCTTTACAAAATGCTTAAAATAATCTCTTTATTATTTCAACTGGAATGAATAATTTGTTATTGTAGAAAGTAAAATATACGCACAAGATTTGACACTAATATTTAATTAGAGTAAGCTAAAAATGATCAGACAATCAATTACAACGATACTTTTTATTTTCTTCATAATAAGTTGTAATACAAATCCGCCAACCTCACCCAATATAACACCAACCGGAAATGTTGTAGTAAATTTAAAAGTTGATTACACAGAAAGCGTTCATGCTGCAACAAAGATTGTAATAATTGAAGATTTTGCAAATGTAAGCTGTAATCCGTGCGTTACCTCAAACAAGATTATAGAAGATTTAGCAAACGAAACCTATGGAAGAAGTAAATTAGTTGCAGTCAAGTTCCCGACAAATTTTCCTGCACCGAACGATCTCTTTTATTTAGCAGCAAAAGCAGTTTGTGATTTCAGAATTGATTATTACAATGTATTCTTTGCCCCTACAACAGTTATCGACGGAATTTTAAAACCGATTTCAACAGATTCTGTAAGTGTAAAAGCGGCAGTTGATACGAGGCTTTCGGTAACACCGAGATTTGAAGTAAGTGTTAATGGAATTTTGGAAGGTGATTATCTGGTTGAGGTGAATATTAAATTTATAGATACGTCAGGAATTAATTTGAGTGATCTGATAATTCACACTGTCGTTACTGAAACAGATATTGAGTTTGAACAAGCACCCGGTTCAAATGGTGAAACAAAATTTTATGATGTCACACGACTCATGCTGCCTTCCGTAGATGGAACTTCTGTACGGCAATTAATAGATCAGGCTGAATTGTCTTTTGAATTTCAGGATGCCCTGTTATCTGATTGGAAGCTGGATAAGATAAATACTGTTGTTTACATTCAGAATAGAACCTCGAAGGAAATCTACCAGTCAGGCTCGACCTTCGAATAACTAAAATTTATAGGTTTAGTTATTCCTTCAAAATTGTCATTTAGTCGTAATTACCGATGATTTTATTTTGATAATTTTACGCCTAATTAGTACTTTGTACCCGGCTAGATATTATTGAATCCGGAACTGATTTTGTGAGTAACGATTAGTTGTTCAAAATAATCTCGGGTTGAAAGGAATCAGCGTAATCAAATTGAAATTAAATTATTTTTTCTTAAATAAATTGTGAAGAGGCAACAATGAAAAAAATTCTTCTACTTTTAATTATTTGTGGCTTTATGTTTAACACCTCGGCTTATGATAAAAAATCATTAGTTGAAAGATTTACAAACGCTTCCTGCGTTCCATGTGCACAAATTAATAATGCATGGTACAATAACATATCACAACAGCTGGTCAACGAGGGATCCATTTCACATCTAGTATATAATGGCTGGTGGCCAGGTGCAGGCGATCCGATGTATCTTCTGAATCTGGCTGACAACACCAGCCGGATAAATTATTATGGAGTAAATGCTGTTCCATGGATTGAAGTTAATGGTGCAACAATATCCGTTAGTCAATCAGCATTAATTAGTACAGTAAATAATGGTAACTCGCAATTCTCGCCCTTTAAAATTGTTATTACTCAGGGAACAGTATCAAATAATTTAATAGAAGTAGGAGTAAAAATAATTCGGGATCCAAGTGATGTTACAACATTTACCAATACTAAATTAAAAGTTGCACTGACCGAAAAAACAATTGACTTTGGAACACCTCCCGGAGGTAATGGAGAAACTGAATTTTATAGTATATGTCGTAAGATGCTTCCGAATGCAGGAGGAACCACATTTACAGCTCCAGCTCCCGGAGATTCTATAATGATAGTACTGCAGTATGTTCCAACTACAGCTTTTCTACAGGCGGTTATTATGGATAGCCTAAGAGTTGTTGCGTTTATACAAAATGATAATACATCACAAATATATCAGTCGGGAATGCAAGACATTAATCAAAATTATATGGCAACAATAAGTACTGCGGATGAATATTATTTTGGTGCGTCATCAGAAACAGCTGTTTACTCAGCTTATATTAAAAATATTGGATTATTCCCGGATACTTATAATATTAATTTGGACTTCGATGGTCCGGCAGGCTGGTCACTAACTTTCAGTACTGTTAATGGAACTTTTAATTATGGTCAAACCGATGCCGTATCTTTGAACCCCGGAGATTCCACTGAAGTTCTTGCAAATGTTAATGGCAATTCAATTAATGGATATGGTAAAACGACTGTACAGTTTGTCTCAAACCAGGGTTCGTTTGGTAATGTTGACTTCCGTTTTACAACATTCGGTTTAAATGTTTTAGTAGTTGATGATGATGGTGGAGAGAACTATCAAAGTTATTTTGAACAAGAGCTTGCAAGTATGAGTGCTGATTTTGGCGTAGTTCCAAGCGATTATTTAATAGAAGCTTTAAGCAGCCTAAATACTTTTGATATCTTTCTTTGGAATACTGGTGTGACTGAACCGGGACTTAATGTTGAAGAAATAAATGCTCTTCAAACATTTCTTGATAACGGAGGTGCATTATATTTAAATGGAGTTGATATTGCATATCAGCTAGCTGATCCATCAAGCCCGTATCATACAACCGGAACCATGGAATTTTTTACAAACTATTTACACTCTAATTACGTATTAAGAGAACATACGGCCAGCATAACACAAGGCATTGTCGGCGATCCAATTACTGATGGTTTGGGAATGGTGACGCTTGTCGGTGGAAGTGGTGCAAATACGATTAATCATTCACAAGGACATTACGCAAACCAGATAAGTGCGCAAGGAAATTACAGTGCAAATATTTTTTCCTTCTGGTTAAAACCTAATGAACATCCAGGCATCAGATCATATCATAGTACATCGGGAAAAGTTATCTTTACCACATTTGGTTTTGAAACGATTGCACTCGCAGAGAAGAGAACTTTGTTAGCAGAAAATATTATTGAGTGGCTGAATAATCCGGTTAGTGTTGAAGGTGGAGAAACTGATCTACTTCCGGCTTCATTCGAACTATTCCAGAATTACCCTAACCCGTTCAATCCTGTTACATTTATAAAATACCAGGTTCCTGCTCCATCTAATGTCTCTATAAAAGTTTATGATGTGATCGGCAGAGAAGTGTCAGTTCTAGTTGATGAAGTTAAAGAACAGGGAACTTATCAGGTTTCATTCGATAGCAAAAACCTGGCATCTGGAATTTATTTTTATGAAATGATTGCTGGTGATTTTTCTTCAGTTAAAAAGATGAATTTGTTGAAGTAAAGAACTAAATAAATTATATAATCATTAAAATTAAGATGAGGCTATTATGAAAAGAAAGTTACGATCATTTGCAATCGTATTAATTGCTATATCAGCAATTATTTCTTCTCAGAACTTTTTCGCCCAGACACAAAGAAATCCTGTTCTGGAATTTTGTACCGGAACATGGTGCCAATGGTGTCCGTGTGGAGATGATATCATATTAGAAAGCATTCTTCCGAATATTCCAAATGCAATTGTATTAGCTTATCATGGTGCCGGAAGTGACCCGTTCAGAATTTTCCCCGGAAGTAATATCATAAGCCTGTTAGGATTTTCCGGATATCCAACGGGAACTATTGATCGAAAGAGCGGTGTTCTTGTTTGGAACCAAGGGTGGCCCACCTGGGTTAGCAATCGTAACAGTGTTCCGGCAACAGTGAGCATTGAAGTTGAAAGAAGCTACAATGTAAACACACGGGAATTTAATGCCACAATCGATTTTACTGCATTGGAGAATTTAAGCGGTCAATACAGTTACAATATAATCCTGGTTGAAGACGGTCAGGTTTGGGGACAAACTTCTAATAATACCTGTACTCCGGGAATTACTTTTATTGCAGATTATGTTCATTACTGGCTTGTAAGAGATATGATGAACGGTGCAACAGGACAGGAAGTAATTAATGGTGCATGGAACCAGGGACAGGTTGTTACAAAAACATTTTCATATACAGTAGCAGTTCCTCCATCTCCAGCACCGGATTTCATTCCGGACAGTTCAGCCATTGTTGTAATGGTTTATAAAAACGGTGCACCTTTAAATTCCAATGCTGAGATTCAGCAAGCTGGAGTTTGGCCGCTTGTTTCTCCCGATTATGTTGCAACCATTAATTCACAAAGTCCTGATATAATAACCGCCAACAATTCTTCAGCACAATTTAGTGCTACTCTTTATAATGAAGGATTGTTGAATGATACTTATGATATTACTGCAACAATTGATGGTCCCTCAGGATGGACAGGAGAATTTACAACTGTTAACGGAACATTTCCTTTTGGAACTACTGATGCCGTTTCGGTAACAGCTGGCGAATCAACAACTATTTCTGTTATGGTTAATCCGAATAGCATTAATGGCTCTGGAATAATTACATTAGAATATGCATCGCAAAATAATGGTGGAGTATCCGGCAGCATAACTTTTAGCACAGTTACAAATACAGGTGTTCATTTGCTGGTAGTTGATGCTACAGAAGATGGGTATGCTTCTCTGGTTTCAGATGCACTTGATGGTTTTTATGAAGGCATATACGGAGTTGTATCAAGAGAAGCTCTTCAGGAACCAAGTCTTGATCTTTCATATTTTACAATGATCAGCTGGTCAGGTGGAAATTCACTTCCCGCTTTTTATCCGGATGAAGTAAATAATCTTCAAACATATCTTGATCAGGGTGGAAATATTCTTATGTCAGGACAAAATATCGGTACAGATATTTTTGGAGCCGGAGGTCAAAGTCAATTTGCACAGAGCTTCTTCAATAATTATTTGCATTCAAATTATCTTGCAGATTTTGGCGGTAGCTATATTGTGAGCGGATACCCGGGCGACCCTATTACTGATGGAGTACAGTTTACTCTTAATTCTGTTTATACAAGATCTCCCGATGAAATATCACCTATTGATGCCAACACTTCAGCAATCATCCAATTTTTAACCGGACCGAAAATCAGTTCAGTGAAGGCTGATGATGGAAATCATAGAGTAGTTTATTTTGGTTTTGCTTTTGAACAGGTTAATGATGTGACAATTGCTGATTCACTTATTGCAAGATCAGTCCGCTGGCTGACAGATGGAATAATATTGAATAATCCGATTGAAGAAACCGTTGCATCAGATTACAGACTTGAACAAAACTATCCCAACCCGTTCAACCCAACAACGCAGATATCTTATTCAATTCCAGCAGAATCACAAGTAAGCTTAATAATTTACGATGTGATGGGAAGAGAAGTTGATAACCTGGTTAACGGAAGACAATCGGCAGGAAATTATGAAATTGAATTTGATGCTTCAGCTCTTGCATCAGGTACTTATTTCTATAAGCTTACTGCTGGTGAATTTGTTTCCGTAAAAAAGATGTCATTGCTTAAATAGATTTAAGAATATTTTTTTAGGGCACATCATTGTGATGTGCCCTTTCTTTTAAATTCATTATTTTTGATTAGTAATTAATATTTTATGGTGT
>JANWIS010000028.1 GCA_025449775.1 Ignavibacteriaceae bacterium | reverse complement strand
TTGATGTACTTTGTATTTTCGGCGGAACTACAATCATCGTCCCGAAAGAATGGAATATTGTTGTTAATGTGACTTCACTGCTTGGTGGATTTTCAAATAAGAGTATCAGGAACCCAATTGTTGTGATAGACCAGACAAGAACACTTCACGTTAAAGGGTTGGCGATGTTTGGTGGCGGTGAAATCAAAACTTATCTTTAAACTCTTTAATCAATGCAAGATAATCCTATATTAAGGAGTTTAAGGAATCTTACCATCCTTCTGCTCTACTCTGTTTCATATGCTTTAATCAGTTTCTTCGTTCTTTATTTTGGACTGAAGCTTGATTTTAACTCTGCAATTGTCGAAAGTTTAGTTTCTGCAATAATTTTATGCGGACTAACAATCATCTGGCATTATCCTGCAAAGTATATTTCCATTGAGCAGAACTCACTTTTAAAAGTTTTAATCAGTCACATAATCACAGCAACAATTTCTTCAGTAATCTGGATGCTGCTTATTTATGCCTTCATGGTTCTGCTCTTAGGATTCGAAGATACATATGAAAATTATTTTTATTATACAATTCTCTGGAGGTTCCTTGTTGGTCTGATGCTTTATTCTGTTGTTGTTTCTTTCTACTACATTGTTTCATATTATTCTGAATCTCAGGAAAGAGCTGTTAAAGAATCAGAGTTAAAAAACCTGATAACACAGGCAGAATTAAAATCTCTTAAGTTCCAGATAAATCCTCATTTTATTTTTAACAGCTTGAACTCGATGAGTGCATTAACGGAAATCGATCCTAGAAAAGCAAAGGAAATGATAATAAAGCTTGCAGATTTCCTAAGGTATATTCTTGCCACAAACGAAAGAGAAAAAAATAAGCTCAGTGAAGAGATGAAGAACATCCGTTTGTACCTGGATATTGAAAAAATACGTTTCGAAGACAAATTCAGTTACTCAGAAAATATTAAAGAAGATTGTAATAAAGCAGAAATACCAAATATGATCTTGCAGCCTCTTTTTGAAAATGTAATTAAACATGCCGTTTACGAAACTCTCGATAAAGTTCATCTAACACTTAAATGCAGTTTCGATGAAGCATATTTAAAGATTGAACTTCAGAATAATTTTGATGAAGCGGCCAAACCGAGAAAAGGAACAGGAGTCGGATTGAAGAATATATATGAAAGATTAAATTTACTTTATCAGCGAAATGACCTTATGGAAGTAAAAAAAGAAAAAGGTATTTTTAACGTGACATTATTTATTCCAGTAACAGATCAACCGGAAATAAAAAATTAATTTTGATGAAAAAAACTAAAGTAACTGCAATAATAATAGACGACGAGAAATTAGCGAGAGAGATTACCAAAGGATATCTAAAGAAACATCCTGAAGTTGAAATACTTGCTGAATGTTCAAACGGCTTTGATGCAATAAAAAAAATAAACGAGCTCAAGCCTGATATTATTTTCCTGGATATTCAGATGCCGAAGATAAGCGGATTTGAAATGCTCGAACTTTTAGAAGAACCACCTGTAATAATTTTTACAACGGCATTCGATCATTATGCAATTAAAGCATTTGAAGTTAATGCTGCTGATTATCTTCTAAAACCATTCCCTGAAGACCGGTTCAATGATGCTTTGAAAAAATCTTTTAATTACCTGCACGACAAGTTTGAACACGATTCAGTAATTAAAAATATCATCGAGCATAATGATCAGAAGATTGAGTACTTGGAAAGAATTGTGATTAAAGAAGGCGCTAAAATTTCAATCATCCCGGTCGGGACTATAAAATGGATTGAAGCACAAGATGATTATGTAATGATCAATTGCGACCAGGGCAGATTCCTCAAACAGAAAACGATGAAGTTTTTTGAGAATCATCTTAATGAAAACAACTTCATCAGGATACATCGTTCGTACCTCATAAATGTGGATTTCATTCAACATCTTGAGCAGACTGGCAAAGAATCCTACCAGATTATTTTGAAAAACAACAAACAATTACCTGTAAGTAAAACAGGGCTTACCAGGCTTAGAAATACACTGTAATTATTCTTCCATCAATTTCTCAAAATTGAAGTTCTCTTTCAGGTTGAATATATTTGCCGAGACCAACCAGGAGTATAAAAATGATTTTGGATAAAGATCTGCTTTCAATACAGGAAGCACGAAATCTTGCTGCAAAAGCAAAAGAAGCACAGCTTGAGTACCAGCACTTCTCTCAACAGCAAGTTGATAAAATTATTAAAGCAATGGCTGAAGCAGGATATGAAGCTTCAGCAAAACTTGCAAGAATGGCATGCGATGAAAGCGGGTTCGGAGTTTATGAAGATAAGATTATCAAAAATCAATTCGGGACAAAAAATGTTTATGAATCAATTAAGAATTTAAAAACAGTGGGCATAATTGCAGAAGAAGCAAATGGAAAAGTTCTAAAAATTGCTGCACCAATGGGAGTTGTTTGCGCTTTAATTCCATCTACTAATCCAACTTCAACGGCAATGTTTAAAGCACTTATATCTCTAAAAAGCAGAAATGCGATTGTAGCCAGTCCTCACCCGAGAACTGCAAAATGTACTGCTGAATCACTAAAAGTTTTATCTGATGCTGCTGAAAATGCAGGCGCACCGAAAGGAATAATTCAATGTATGCAGAAACCTACCATCGAAGGAACAGATGCTTTGATGCGTGATAAAAATATTGCAGTTATTCTTGCAACCGGAAGCAACCCGATGGTGAAAGCCGCTTACAGTTCCGGTAAACCGGCGTACGGTGTCGGTTCAGGAAATGTTCCGGCATTCATTGAGCGGACAGCAAATTATCAGAAAGCTGTTGCCGATATAGTTTATGGAACCACGTTTGATAACGGAACACTCTGTTCATCAGAGCAATCAATGATTGTCGATCTTCCTTTAAAAGAAAAAGTAATTGAAGAATCAAAATCTCTTGGCTGTTATTTTGTGAATGCTGAAGAAAAAGAAAAACTTGCAAAAGCAGTACAAACAAATCTTAGAATCAATCCTGATATTGTTGGAAAGTCTGCAACGTTCATTGCAAATTATGCGGGATTTTCTGTTCCTGAAAACACACGTGTATTAATGGCTACTTGTTATGATGTAGGAAGGAAGGAACCGCTTTCAATGGAAAAGCTTTCACCAATACTTTCTTTTTATGTTGTTGATGGCTGGCTTGAAGGATGTCATCGCTGTATAGAGCTTTTAAAGTTTGGAGGAATCGGTCACACAATGGTAATTCATTCAAACGATGAACCGATCATTATGAAATTTGCACTCGAAAAACCTGCATTCAGAATTCTTGTGAATACTGTTGCTTCAATCGGAGCTGTTGGATATACAACTTCTCTCGATCCTTCAATGACTTTAGGTCCCGGAACATGGGGAGGTTCGATCATCTCAGACAATGTAACTGCAAAACATCTTTTAAATATTAAAAGTCTCGCTTTTGAAACTAATCCGATAAACAAAGGTAAATGTGTTGATAGATTTGATTCGAATAAGTATAAAGGAGGAAAAGATTGGTTCATCAAAGAGATAGAAGAGAGATTGAGAGAACGTGCCGGGAATTTGCCGTTAAAAGAAAGTTATCAATATGAAAGAACTGAAACCGCTCCGGAACAAAAAATTCCAGCTAAAGATATTATTTATGGAAGCGGGATGACTGAAGAAGAAGTTAATAAAGTAATCAGGCAATTTTCTTTTTAATTCAGAGATGAAAAATAAAGGTCAGTCAATCTCAACTGATTCTTTTTGCGAAAGGTCAAACCAGTTTTTTACTCGTTCAGATTCTTTACCATTAGTAGAAATGTGGAAGTATTCATTTTTGTGAATATCATAATTATAATCTTTTTCCCACTCATCAATATTTTCTACAATTTCATTAATAGCATTGGTAATCAAATAAAGTTCATCATTAGTCATCGTTGGATGAATTGACATTCTTACCCAGCCGGGTCTGTCTGAAAAATCACCTTCATCAATTTTATCAGTTATCTGTTTTGATCTTTGCTGATCGATGTGCAACAGATAATGTCCATATGTACCAGCGCATGAACAACCGCCTCTTGTTTGCACACCGTAACGATCGTTCAAAAGTTTAACAATCAGATTGTAATGAATATCATCAACATAAAAAGAAATTGCTCCAAGTCGTTTCTGAATATGTGGTGCAAGAATATTCAGTCCACGTATTCTTACCATTTCGCTAAAAGCAATTTTCATTAATTCTTCTTCACGTTCACGTAACTTGCTGATGCTCATTTCTTCTTTGAGACTAATACACAACGCTGATTTTATTGCCTGAAGGAATGCAGGTGTTCCACCATCTTCTCTTGTTTCTATGTTTGAAACAAATTTGTGCTGTCCCCATGGATTAGTCCAGTCAACTGTTCCGCCTCCTGGCTGATCGGGAACTTTATTTTTGTAAAGCTGTGAATCAAAAATCAAAACTCCGGATGAACCAGGTCCGCCGAGAAATTTATGAGGAGAAAAATAAATTGCATCCAGCTTCTCCTCAGGATCAGAAGGATGCATATCCATATTTACATAAGGAGCTGAACAAGCATAATCAATAAAACAATATCCGCCGTGTTTGTGCATTAACTTTGCAAGCTTCCGGTATGATGTTTCAATCCCGGTAACATTCGAGCAAGCTGTGAATGCACCAATCTTTAATTCTCTCTTTTTATATTTTATAAGTTTTTCTTCAAGGTCATTGGTATCAACCAATCCCTCTTCATTAGATGCAATAACAATAACATCAGCTATTGTCTCAAGCCAGGTTGTGTGGTTTGAATGATGTTCCATATGAGTTACAAAAACTATCGGACGAAGCTCATCGGGAAGTTTGAGATAATCTTTTAATTGTTCAGGAATTTTTAATCCAAGCAGTCTCTGAAATTTGCAGACAACTCCTGTCATTCCGGAACCTGTAGTTATTATGACATCATCTTTTCCTGCATTACAGTGTTTTTTAATTATTTCGTGAGCGTGATGATAAGCGTAAGTCATAGAAGTACCGGTTTCACTTGATTCCGAGTGAGTATTTCCAACTAACGGACCGAATACATTTCTTATCCTATCTTCAATTGGTTTGTATAAACGTCCGCTCGCAATCCAGTCAGCATAAACAATTCTCTTTTCACCATAAGGTGAAGTGAAAGATTTGTGATATCCTAAAATATTTTCCCTGAACTGAGAGAAATATTCTTCGAGATTTTTCATAGTTTATTTGTTCAACCTTTTATTCATCTCAGGTGTGAATATAATAAAATGAAAAAAGCAAAGCATGAGCATTTAATATTTATCTCACAAAAGAATATTTCTCATAGTTACTTTTTTAGGTATTTTAGCACATAAATCAATAAATATTTTATTATGAAATACCTTATCGGAATAGACGGCGGTGGAACAAAGACAGATTGTGCAGTTGCAGATCTGTCGGGAAAAATAATTCACCAGACTTCAGGCAAGCCTTCAAACTACCTGGTGATAGGAGTTGAAGAAGCTGTTGCGAACATTTTCAGCTTGATCGAAGAGAACCTGTTTCAGCTTGAAGGAGACTTTTCTGATATAAAGCAGATTGTAATTGGCACTGCAGGTGCAGGAAGAAATGAAGATGCTCAATTACTTGAAAAAAGTTTTAAAGATTATGCGGATCAGCAAAGAGTTCACTTTAAAACAGTTAAGGTTGTAAGTGATGCACATATTACACTCGAAGGAGCTTTCCCGAATTCTTCAGGCTGCATTTTAATTGCCGGTACAGGATCAATTCTTTTTGGTAAAGATGAAAAAGGAAATATTCATCGTGTCGGCGGATTCGGAAGATTGATCGGCGATGAAGGAAGCGGATATTCAATTGGAAGAAAAGCTTTAAATGCTGTATCGAAAGAATCCGATGACCGAGGTGAAAAAACTCTCATCACTCAAATACTAAATGATAAAATGAATATTAATTTTTCTGATTCACTAATTAATAAAGTTTATAAAGAGAAGCTCGATATCGCTTCACTTGCTAAAATTGTAATTGAAGCTGCAGATGAAGGTGATGAAATAGCAGAAAATATTCTTGATGAAGAAGCAGATGAATTAATTCTGCACATTAAATCAATCATAAATAAAATTTCTGCAGGAAGAGTCAGCTTATCTTTTTCAGGAAGCCTTATTGACAATAAAAATTTTTATTCAGAATTAATCAGAAGGAAAATCAAAACGAATTTACCAAATGTTGATATTGTCAAACCTTTTTCCTCTCCATTGAACGGCGCCATTCTTTTAGCAAAACAAATAGTTGATGAAAGATAATATTAAAGAAGAAAAAAAACCCTGGCTTTGGATTCCCTCTCTGTATCTCGCTGAAGGATTTCCATACGTTGTTGTGATGACTGTTTCAGTAATTATGTACAAACGGCTTAATATTTCTAATGCGGAAATTGCTCTCTACACAAGCTGGCTTTATTTGCCGTGGGTAATAAAACCTTTCTGGAGTCCTGCAGTTGACCTGCTTAAAACAAAACGCTATTGGATAATTCTGATGCAATTTATTATCGGTACCGCTTTGGCAGGAGTTGCACTCACTCTCCCTACTGAAAAATTTTTTCAATATACACTTGCATTCCTCTGGCTGATTGCATTCAGCTCTGCAACACACGACATTGCTGCTGATGGTTTTTATATGCTTGGATTAAAAGAACATCAGCAGGCAGTTTTTGTTGGAATAAGATCTACATTTTACAGGATTGCTTTTATCGGAGGTCAGGGATTGCTTGTGATACTTGCCGGTCAGCTTGAACAATCAACTGGTGATATTCCTTTTGCATGGATAATAACTTTTTTTGTAATTGCCGGGTTGTTTGTAATGTTTTTCATCTATCATTTATTTATTCTTCCACATCCGGTATCCGATTCAGTTCGAATTGAAATTAGTCTGAAAAAATTTTTACAGGATTTTCTAAACACATTTCTTTCATTCTTCAGGAAGAAAGAAATATTAACCGTACTCGCTTTCATTTTATTTTACCGGCTTGGTGAATCACAATTAATTAAAATGGCTTCCCCATTCCTTCTTGATCCGAAAGAAGCCGGCGGACTTGGACTAACAACCAGCCAGGTTGGAATTACTTATGGAACGATTGGAGTAATTGCTTTATCACTCGGCGGAATTCTTGGAGGAATTGCCGCAGCAAAACATGGTTTGAAATTCTGGATCTGGTGGATGCTTATTGCAATTAATCTTCCCGACCTGGTTTATGTTTACCTGGCTGCAACCCAAACCAGTAATTTTATTCTGATAAATATTTGCGTTGCAATTGAACAATTCGGTTACGGTTTCGGGTTTACTGCTTTTTTGCTTTATCTTATTTACATTTCAGAAGGTGAATTTAAAACTACACATTATGCAATTGCAACGGGTTTTATGGCGCTTGGAATGATGCTGCCGGGTATGGTCAGCGGTTGGATACAGGAACAGATCGGTTATCAGAATTTTTTCATCTGGGTTTGTATTTCCACAATCCCTGCTTTTGTTATAACAAAGTTTATTAAGTTTGATCCGGCTTTTGGAAAGAAAAACTGACCTGAATATTTTGTAAAATATTTTTAACCTGTAATCAAGTTTATAAATACTAACAATAATTATTAAAAATGATTACCATACTAAAATCCATTTCGAAAAAAATCACTTTAATCCTTTTCATTATTTTCATTTCCTGTAATGTAGATGAAGGAACATTCCAGCAATCAGAAATCAGATTACCAGACGGATTTAGCCTGACAGTTTATGCGTACAATGTTGATGGAGCCCGTTCAATGGCTTTGAGTGAATCAGGAATTTTATTTGTTGGAATGAGAGCAGTGGATGGAAATGTGTACGCAGTTGTTGATGAAAACAACGACTATATTGCCGATGAGGTTATTGTTGTTGCATCTGGATTGGATATGCCGAATGGAGTAGCAATAAAAGATGGTGATCTTTATGTGGCTGAAGTCAGCCGGATAATTCGTTTTAATCATATTGAAAATACATACAGAGACAGACCATTCCCAGAAGTTGTTAAAGATGACTTTCCAACGGAAAGACATCACGGCTGGAAGTTCATTCGATTTGGTCCGGATGGAAAACTTTATGTTCCGGTTGGTGCACCTTGTAATGTTTGTCTTAGCACTGACGAACGTTTTGCATCAATAACGAGAATGAATTCTGACGGTACTAATCATGAAGTTTTTGCCCACGGAATCCGCAACTCAGTTGGTTTTGATTTTCATCCTTTAACAAATGAATTGTGGTTCACAGATAACGGAAGAGATTATCTCGGCGACAATCTTCCACCCGATGAATTGAATCACGCTTCACAAATTGATTTGCATTTTGGATTCCCTTTCATGCATGGAAATAATATTATCGATCCTGATTTTGGTTCCGGCATTGATACTTCACTTTATACAAAACCGATTCAGGAGCTTGGTCCTCATGTTGCCGCACTTGGAATGAGATTTTATACAGGCACAATGTTTCCGGCTGAATACCGTAACCAGATTTTTATTGCTGAACATGGATCATGGAACCGATCAGAAAAAATCGGGTACAGGATAATGTTAGTTCGTCTCCAGGGAAATAATGCGATCAGCTATGAAACTTTTGCAGAAGGCTGGCACAATGGTGAATCGGTTTCAGGCAGACCAGTTGATATTCAGCAATTACCCGACGGTTCTCTGCTCGTATCCGATGATTATGCCGGAGTAATTTACAGGATTGCGTACGGTAATTAGTAAAAAAATTATAAAATATTTTTTAAACCAAGCTCATCAGCAAATTCTGAACTGAATTTTTTAATTAAATCTGCTGCAGAAGTATTCCTTGTTGCACGTTGAAAAGTATCTGCCATTTTAAGAAATATTTGGTGGAAGTGAACATTCATATCTTCAACTGTCATTTCCTTAGTCCAAAGATCAATGCTGTAAGTCATTTTATCTTTCTCATCCCATAAAGAAAGCATCACAGTCTGTGCATTTTTCTTTCCTGAAATTTCTGCATCGTCAGCTTCCCATTCTATTTTTTCAGGTGTTTTCTTTTCATCAATCGTGATGAATAATTTTATCTCGGATTCTTTTTTCATTTCTGCTTCAGTTTGGTTTAATACTTTTTATATGCAGCAAATTTTTCTGTCACCAATAAGTCATTTATGTTGGTGAACTCGCCTTTTTTTTCCTCGAGCCAGATCTCTGCAAGATACCTTCCGTACTTTTCTTCCTTATCTTTGAAAGTTTCGATGGTAACTTCCTTCCCGAGAATTTTACTCCGGAGAAAATCACGCGATTTTATTCCTTCAGGTTTTTCAACACCCGAAACTTCAGGTGCATTTATTCTGT
>JANWIS010000027.1 GCA_025449775.1 Ignavibacteriaceae bacterium | reverse complement strand
TTGAGTATCCTTTAGAAATTAATAAACGATGGGTCGAATTATATATCCCTTTTTACCGCGAGAGATATGTTGACAAAATTATTAATGTAAAATTCAATGGTCAATTTATAAGTTGTTATGAAGTAAAAGTTGATTGGCCTGGTTATGAAATTGAAATAAACGATTTTGTGAGTCTGACTCATGGCTTGGTAAGAAGAGAGATTTTTGCTGATAGTATAAGGATCACTGATCCTGTTAATCCTGACTCGAATCTCTTTGGAAAAGTTTTTACTTACTCAGATCTGATTAGACTTAATCAGTAACCCTGTTTGGTTTTTGTTGTAATTCAGTTGTAGTTGTAGCGCGTGCGGGATTTGAACCCGCGATCTTTGCCTTGAGAGGGCAATGTCCTAAACCGCTAGACGAACGCGCCAAATTCAGATTTATAAGAAGTAATTAAGTATTATCAATCGCATTCCATCAAACATTTTCTGGCTGTCCCGCTAGGACTCGAACCTAGACTCTTCTGATCCAGAGTCAGACGTGT
Source organism: Ignavibacteriaceae bacterium (assembly GCA_025449775.1). GTDB lineage: Bacteria > Bacteroidota > Ignavibacteria > Ignavibacteriales > Ignavibacteriaceae > IGN2. Next base: position 18,314 of record JANWIS010000027.1, on the reverse strand, counting down.
TAACCAATTACACTACGGGACAAATTTTGCGGATCAAATATAGAAAAGCACGTTTCTAATTGCAATGTTATTGAATGTTTGGACTCAATCTTCAAAATCAATTCTGATAGGATTTTTGATTAATCGCTCCTCGGGTATTTCAGTTTTATTTAAATTCAGTTATTGCTAATATTGATTATTAAAATCAAAACATTGTAAATGAAACTAAGCTTATCTCTGATCCTTTTTATATTTGTAACAATTTCTCCTGCACAAAAATATCAATACGATTCTTCTATTGGTAAATTTGGAAATGCTTCATCATTCTATATAAATCCTGCAGGATTTATTTATGTTTCTGATATTAACACAGATGAGATCATTGCAATTGATACGTCTGGAAATATTCTCCGTGAGATTGGCGGTTACGGCTGGAATGTAAGTGCGTTCGACGAACCTGTTGATGTTTATTCCGATGCATTAAAAGTTTTTGTTGCTGATAAGAACAATCACCGGATACAGAGATTCGATAAGAATCTAAATTTTAATTTTCAAATCCACACCCGGGATAATGCTGTTGAAGAAGAAAGGTTCGGTTATCCGTTGAGTGCTGTTATGTCAAACCAGGGAGATATTTTTATTCTCGATTCTGAAAATACCCGGATTGTTAAGTTCGATATCTTCGGAAATTTCATTCAGAATTTTGGCGGATATAATTACGGTAAATTTGCATTGCAGGAACCAAAGCAGCTCGCCGTTTCATCCAGGAATAATATTTATGTTATCGATGGAGATCAGGTTGTAATATTTGATCAATACGGAAACGGTATCGGCAGAGTTACCGGCATCGAAGAATTTACAAGCATCAGGATAATTTTCGAGTGGCTGACAGTTTCGAATTATGAAAAAATATTTATAGCTAATCTTAATTCTCCAGAATTGTCTTTAAAGGAAGTGATTCTTGCAGGTGTTGAAAAAAATATTGAAATCGTTTCCTCCTATATTTTTAACAGTAAGCTGTACGTACTATCGAACAAACAAATTTTTATCTTTAAAAAAATCTGAAGTTTATAGTTGTTTCTTTCAATGATAAAAAACCAATCTTCGCCTTTCACATTTTTATTCAGTAACGGAATCTTTATAAGAATTTCAATCTTAACTTTACTATTAGTTTGGTGTACAGGTTTCTTAATTCCGATTATTATTTCAAAGCTTAATCCTGTATTAGTTTTTTTTCTTTCTGATTTTTATTCCAGAGTTTGTCACCAGGAAAGTTTAAAATGTATTTCGATCGGAGAAGATCATTTACTTGTTTGTGCACGTTGTGCCGGACTTTACTTTGGAGGATTGTTTGCCGGAATATCAAGCCTGTTCATTACAGTTCCTGTATTTACAAACCGGATCTTGTTACTATCGTTATTGCCTTTAATTGCTGATGTAATCTTCACAACACTCGGAGTTTATTCATATTCACAGCCACTATCATTAGCAACGGGAATTCTTGCAGGTTTGATTATTTACTTATTTCTTATTTCAGAATCAGAAAAAATTTTTCAACTGCAAATGAAACCAGTGAATGAATAAAAAATATTTATCATCTCTTGTTTGTGGATTCGGATCAGCTGTCATCAGCATTATTCCTGGCTTCAGCACTTTTGCATGCTGTTTGATTGTTCCGATCGCTTCAGCAATTTCAGTTAACTTATTTAAAAAATCTAATCCCGGTATGCTGAAGATTCAAACAGGTACAGGAGTATTTCTTGGATTGTTCACAGGATTAATTGCTGCTGTTTTCACAAGCAGTTTTGAAATTATCATTACCTACATTACAAAGTCAAACGATTTTGTACTTGCATTACCTCAAACAGAAAATTTAATAAAAGATATGAATCTTGGTTCTACAGCCGATGAATCAATAAAGCTGATGAAACAAATGGTCATCGAATTAAAGACAACCGGATTTTCTGCACTCTATACAATTTTTATTACACTGAGTAATTTGATACTCTATTCAGTATTCGGAATGCTAGGTGGATTGTTCGGAGCTGCAATTATAAACAGAAGAAGCAAACCAATTAATTAAAATGGTATCGGCAGTAATATTCTTCGCACATTTTATTTTCTTATTGATGATCTTTACGTGGAAATGGCAAAGTGATGGAACTTCAAGCGCATTTTTGAATTTAGGATTAATCCTGATTTTATTTGCCGTAGGATGGACTATAACAGGAGTGGTTGCAAAACTTCTGATGGAACCAGAAGGTTTAGGATTTTATTATGACCGGGATACTTTTTCCCTTACACTTTTAACAATTGCCGAATTCTTCTTCTACAAAATTTATTACAAAGAAACTATTGCAGACGGTAAGGAAAAATAATTACAGCATTTTGTTCAACTTGTTTTTGTCTTGAACTAAGTGCTTCGAACCTCCACTGTCTGAGTGAATTAATAGCTGCGTTTTCCAATCGTGTATCTGCTTTTATTTTAGGGATGATTGTTCCAACAGTTCCATCAGGTAAAATTGTGAATTGTAATTTTATATTCACTTCTTTCTTTACACCATCCGGGTATTGCGGAAGAATAAAACTATAAATTTTTCTTGTTCCTTTTCCGCCCCAATCTATATCAAAACCAAAATCACCTTCAGCATTAATTTCATTGCCTTCTTCGTTGGAGTTAGAATTTGAAGTTACTTCTTCAGTGTTTTCATCTGTTTTCTCTTCGGCAATTTCAGACTCATCATCGGCTGGCTTAATCACATTTTCATCTTCAGTGTTTTTAGCTGATGGTAAATCAACTTCTTTAACTTCAGGATTTTTTTCTTCAGTCTGCTTTTTCTCATTTGGTTTAGGAACTTCTTTAACAACATCGATTTGATTTCCCTGAGCACCGGATGATCCGCTTTGTCCAGTATTACCAAATGAGAGCTCAACAAATTCCGCCGGCGAATAATCAAAAGAAAGATTAATGATAAGAAACAATGCAATCATTATCGAATGCAATGTAAATGAAATAGTGTATGAAATTCTCGAACTTTTTTTGGAAGACATAACTCTCCTCCTATGGATTTTCTTTTTCAGTTTCTATTGTGAATCTTCCTATCCCAACAGATTTTGCAGCGTCAATCACTTTGATAACGAGATCTAATTGAACCGTCTTATCAGCTCTGATAACAAGACTGTTTTCATCTCCGGCACTTTTTAACTCTGTAAGTTTTGCCGGGAGCAATTGCAAATTTGTTTCATCTGCTCCTGAATAAATTACTCCGGCTGAAGTAATTGTAACAATCAGCTTAGTAGGATCAGCTTGATCATTAGTCTCTGATCCGGGAAGCTTTACTTTCACCCCGGTCTGCATAACAAACTGTGAAGTCAAAAGGAAAAAGATTGTCAGCAGCAAAACAATATCAGTTAGAGATGCATAAGAAAAAACACTTAACGGTTGATTAGCTAATTTAAATTTCATATGGATTCCTACATTTCTACTTCAACTTCGTCGTCAATGTCAGCTAAAGTCTTTGCTGAATCCTGCATTGTATCAACTACATCATTAGCAACAGTTTCCATATCAGCAACAAATTTGCTGATTGAACTCAGGAAATAATTGTATCCAACATAAGCAGGTATTCCTACAATCAAACCGAAAGCAGTTGTAAGAAGTGCTTCCCATATTCCACCTGCAAGATCACTTGGATTTGCAGCACCGGCAAGATCTTCAATAGTCATAAATGCCTGAATCATACCAGTTACTGTTCCAAGGAATCCAAGCAAAGGAGCAACACCAGCTACAGTAGCAAGCAGAGCTAATCCTTTTTCTAATTTACTTACTTCCTGTCTGCCTGCATTTTCAATTGCTTCTTTAACTCTTTCATGGCCCATTCCAAATTTCTTCAATGCCTTTCGGACCATGTGTGCAATGGGTGATTTTTCCTGCATACAATATGATGCAGCACCATTCATGTCTTTGTTCTTTATAAATCCTCTTATTCTGACCATGAATGCAGGAACATTAATTTTAGCACTTCGCAAAACTAAAAATCTGTCAATTACAACAGCGAACCCAATTATTGAACATAAAAGGATTGGCCACATTACTATCCCACCTTTTAGGAAAATATCAAATAGATTCATAGCATTCCATTAATTATTATTTGAAATATTTTGATTCAAACTCACGTGCAAATTGTTCTGATGTAAAATCGCCGACATTCAATTTGTATTTTGTTGGTTTACCGGGAATTTCTTCAGTCTCAATAAAAGCATTATAACCTTCGTCAAAAAATTTTTCAGCTTCTCTATCAGCAGAAGCATAAGAACTGTAAGTTCCCATATAAACTACATAATAACTGTTAAATAAAAAGATGCGTGATTTTTTCTCTTCTTTAACTTCAGGAACAGTTATTGGTTTTACTTCAGTTTTAGTTTCTTCCTTCTTTTCGATAACTGGCTTCTGTTCAGTTTTAACCGGTTTTTCTTCAGTGATTTTTTGTGTTGAAAATACATCGGGATTTATTCCTTCAATCGGAATTTCATTTTCAACTTTTGGATAAGGATAAGTAACTGCCAACTCATAATCTCTTTCAATAATTTTTACATTAGGCGGAGGACTTACTGTAACTATCATTTTTTCAGGAATTATTTCTTCATCATTATCTTTAATAAAATAGATGTAAACAACTGCAACTGCTATCAGAATAACTGCTAAAATCATAATAACGGGTATAAGATTTCTGTTATTACTGAATTCTCTATAAGATTTTCCGAACTCTGGAGTCCTGGATAACGGCACATCCGGTATTTTATTTTTCTTCTTTAACTTCTTTATATCATTTTGTAAATGATAAGTCTCTGTTTTGGATTTTACTTCGGTAAACTTCTGAACATTCTTAGAAATTCCACCTGCTAAATTTTGTGGTGGAATATCTGCTTTGTGGGATCTTAATTTCGCCTGTTCTTCGGAGGTGAGTTTATTTCTTTCATCAGCTGCTAAACGAGATTTTACAGGCTGAAACTCCCTGAACTTAGAAATGTTTTCTTCAATATCCGATTCTTCTATTGCTGCATCAAGTGCATCTTCAGCATCTATATTTTTACCTGAATCAATTCTTTTATTAATTATTTTAGATAATGAATCAGATTCCTTCTCAAGATCTGCTTCGTTTTTTTTCTTTACATCTTTAGCTGAAGGCTGATCTGTTTTTTTATCGTAGAATTTTTTACCAAAACTCCATGGTAAAGTTGAATCTTTCGGCTCTTCATCAGGTGATTCTGAGTCACCTGCTTTTTTATCTGATACTTTTCCATTTGCTTTTTGACCGTAAAGATTGTGGGAATCAAAAAGTAATTTTGATTCGGTTGAATCCTTCGAACTAAAATTAAGTGAGAATGGAATTATTAATTCCTCTTCAAATACACTGTAATGTTTATTGAGTCCTGAAATAATTACTTCAGCTTTTGTTGCAAATGAGTTTATTAACTGGCTCCTATTCAGGTAAGGTGAAAAATCTCCTGCGTCAATACTGTACAGAAAATCCTGGTCATCTTCCCATAGTGTTTTAAGGTCGGTAACCTTAAAGAAATAAAATTCTTTCGGTTCAATTACAATTTCAGGTTCAGATGAAAATAAAATCAATGTAACTAATAATGAACCGCCCGTTGGTTTATCCGCTGATTTTTCAACAGCGACTCGGCAGTTTCTCTTCTGGAAATAACCATCATCAGAAAATTGTAAAACTTCCCCAGTTTTAAGTCTGCTACTTAAACGGTTAATGAAAACTTCAAAAAAGTAATTTGAAATTTCAGGGGAAATCCCGCTTCGCTCGGCAACTTTTTTTATGAGATCAGTTCGTCCGATCATTTCAAATACCGAATTGTTTTTTTATCACTTTAGTTTTAACCCTAATTTTCTTTTCCGGCACAAATCTAATTAAAATAAAGTATCATTATCAATCAAAGAAAAAATTGATGCCCAACATTATATCAACCGGTTTTTCCTGGTAACCTTCCCAGAAATCCCGCTTGGTATTAAAAATATTCTGTACGCCTGCAAACACCGTAAAATTATTTTGAAGGCTGTATGTAACTTTAAATCCAAGATCGAAAATGCTATTCAGCTTCCTAAGATTTTCTATATCAGCATACCTGTCAGAAATAAATTTTAGTTTTGCTTCAGCTCCCCACTGTTCGGTAAAATCATATCCATAAGTAAGCGAAGCTGTAAAATCAGGGTAGTACGGAATTTTTTTGGAATCTGAATTTTTAACATTCATAAAATCAAAGGTTGAATAAAGATATCCAAATGGACCAAGATGGTAAAACAGGTTTAGAAAAAGTTCAAAACTTTTTGCATCATCAACTGCAACTTCAAAGAAACCTTCCTGGTTTGTATTTATATAATAAGGTAGGTTGTCTGTTGTAAAATATTCTACTCCTCCATCGATCTGGTAATATGTTTCAAATTCATATTTAACAGTGGCTCTTAATTTATTTCCCTTTTCAAGAAATATTCGGGGAAGGTTCAGCTGATCATAATAAAAATTATTTTTCAATAATCTACCTGCTGTAATATTTTCAACTTCCGGTGAATATTCAGCAAGTAAAATCATGTTCTCTGCAAGTTCTGCGATTATTGATCCATATAGAGCAAAAAATTCATCATCACCGGCGTCTGCAAACGTGATTCCACCCTGAACCATAACTTTATTTAAAATCTCCAGAGCAATAAACGGTCTAATAAAAAAATAATTTGAACTTGCGTCCGAAAGTGAATCGGTTGTTAAAGTTTGATTTTGATAATCAGTTTTAAAACCTAAACTGAAATCGCTGAGCTTCAGTCGTCCGAAAGCATTTATATAAAACAGAGCCTCATTAAATTCTTCATCATCAAGATATGTATAGTCACTTCCTCCGTTCAGATCAAATATGAATTCCTTCATATATAAATTCTGAATGCCCAATGAAATATTTCCGGCATTTAATTTTCTTTCTCTGGCCGGATCTGATGATCCAAAAAACTTGAACGAATTATTATTGTGATTTCCACCTAACGAAAATTTTGTTCCCGGCATAACTTTAGAAGTTGTTGGAACCGAGTAAATAAAATCAAGCATTCCTTCAAGATAATTTTTATCAGAATTATCCACATATTCAAGCTGATTATATCCTTTAACAACTCCATGCAGCAATCCGTTTGTGAATGGAAATGTATAATTCAATTCCGCTGAAGGTAACAGATAACGGCCTGCGATCAGTTCTATAAATCCATTTCTGTAATCTGACGAATCTAGAAGTGACAATTGGTTTTCCACTGGGTTTGAAATTTCACCAAGCTCAAGCTGGTCTGGTTTATAAGATGGTTTAAGAAAGTCATCAGAAACAGTGGAGATGTAATCCGGTGGAAGCTTATCAACTCTTCTTACAGAAATATCATCCTTACCCATAATTACAAAATCAGGTAATTCCACATTCGGATTTTCATCCTGTGGGAATATTAATACTGAAGTCAGCAACAAAATTGTTGAAGATAATTTAATCATTTAATATTATTTATTTTTTGTCTTGCTACTTCTCCAAGCTCATCACCTTTATGCTTGGCAATTACTACTCTGTACATTTCTTCTGCCTTCCTGTTTTCATTAAGCTTTACGTAACAGTCTCCAAGCAAAAGATAGGATCTGGAAACCCATTCATCATAAATTGAGTAAACCGTTTTTACACGAACGAGAGCAGAAATTGACTCTGTTATTTTATTTTGTTCGTAAAGTGACAGGCCATAATGGTATTGAGATTTTGCTCCAAGGTCATCAGTTCTTTTTTCAGCAACTTCTAAAAAATGTCTATCAGCAACACTATGTCTTTGCGCTGCAAGATCGATCATTCCCATTTCAAATTTTGCTTTATCAGCAAAAAGAGTTTCCCGGTGATACATTGCAAGTTCCTCGAATGTGCTGTAAGCCTTCTGGAAGTCATTGGCTTTAATGTATGCAGTACCTTTGAGGAATAATATTTCAGGGAATCTTGGTGAATCTTTTAAACTTACAGAAGCTTTTTCAAGTAAGGTGATTGATGACTGATAATCTTCATTCACTTCGTACAGTTTTCCGAGTTCAATTACAGCGACTGCAGCTGATTCAGAATTAGGATAACTTTCAAATACTTTATTAAAAAATGAAATTGCTTCATCATCCTGCTTTAAATTTTGCGAACTTTTACCAAGCCAGTAATATGCTTCGGGAACAAATGAACTTTTCGGATACTTTATAAGAAATTCCTGGTAGCTTGCTTTAGCGTTGTGATAATCTCTTTGACTGTAATATATCTCGCCTTTCTTAAAGAAAATCTGATCTGAAAATTTCAAGTTAGGATTTTGTGCAGTGAAATTATCAATTAATTCCACAGCGCTTTCTGGATCATCCATAGCAACATAACAATATTGAATTCCGTTTATTGCATCATATACATATTCTGATGACGGATATCTGCTTAGAACGATTTGGTAATTCTCGATTGCTGAATTGTAATTTCCAAGATTAAAGTATGCATCGCCTATAGAATAATAAACTGCCGGTGCTAATGAAGAATTTTTATAAACGTGTAAAACATTCCTGTAGTCTTCTATTGATTCTTCATATTCTCCATTCTGAAAACGGATGAAACCAATAGTAAAGAGAGAACTTTCAGCATACTTTGATGAAGGAAACTTTTGCTGGAGTGAACGGAATTCATTAATTGCTGAATTAGTTTCTCCTGATTTATATAAAGCTTGTGCGTACTGATAATATGTGTATGGGTCATCCGATGAAAAGCTGCCGGACTGAAATATTTGTTTAAAGATTTTACTTGCAGCAGCATAGTTCTTCGAACCAAAATAACTATCAGCCAATCGAAGTTTAGCATCCATTGCACGGGAATCATTTGGATATTGTTCAATAAATTCAGCAAACTGATATGCAGCATTGTCATAACTTCCAAGATTAAAATAACTGTAACCTTTGGAATAGAGAACCTGCCTGGTATATTCATCCTCTGTGCTTTGAATTGAACTGTAACGTGAAAGAGCTTCCTGGTACTTAGATAAACTGAAATAACTTTCTGCCATATAAAAATTTATTTTGTCCTGCTCAAAAGCTGGATCAATATTTTCAGCTTCTCTTAAGTTTCCTAATGCATTCTCAAATTCACCAAGATGATAAAGTGAAACTCCTAATCCAAGTAATGCTCTCAGGTGTACTTTATTTTCTGCTTGAGTAATTTTAACTGCGGGCTCAAAATTTCCTCGTGCTTTAATATAATTTTTCTTTCTCATTTCAATCTCACCTATCATCGTAAAAGCTTTTGCTCTTACTACGGGATCATCAGAAGATGTAGCATTCATCAGATGCTTCGAGGAAAGATCGAAATTATTTTGTTCGAAATAAATCAAGCCAATCAGGTTTTCTACAACAGGTACGGAAGGATCGTTTGGATATCGTCTTAGAAAATCTTCAAATATTATTAATGCTTCTTTCAGGTCGCCGGAATATCTTTTTGATTCACCTTTCCAGATAAATGATTTGATTGCAATTGTATCTTCACCTTCTGACAAATTATTGAAGACCGTATAAGCTTCGCTATAATTTGATTGCTGAAACAAAGACCAGGCTAAACCATATTGAGCAATTCTATGAATCTTTGTTTCAGGAAATCTTCTGGTTATTTCTGAATAAGTCTGGGCCGCATCATCATATTCTTCAACTCTATAATGTGAATTTGCCAGAAGATAAAGTGCCTCAGCAAGATGTTCATCGGGTAGATCATTAATGATTGGATTATTAAGTTCAAGAATGGATGTTTGATAATCTTTTAAATGATAGTAGCAGACTCCAATTCTGACTTGAGCTTGAGTAGCTAATGAACTGTTAGGATAATAGGTAAGTAACTGATCATAATATTTTACGGCATTAATATAATCTTCCTGTTTTTCATAAACACTTGCTAATGCGTAAAGTGAGTGATCACGATATGTGTTACCAGATTTATCCTCGATCGCTTTAGTAAAAAAATCAACTGCTTCGTCATGTTTCCCTTCTTCAACATACGACTCACCAATCCAGTACATAGCAGATCCGACATATTCATTTTCAGGGTAATCATACATCAAACTAAGAAAATTTTTTCTGCTACTTGCAAATCTTTTTTCTGCAAAATAAATCAATCCAAGATTTATTAATGATTCCTCTCTGAATTTTGACCAAACTATATTATTTACTATAAATTCAAATAGAGGTATAGATTCATCCCTCTTACCCATCTTAAGTAACGAATTTGCTGAATAAAACCTTGCAGATGCATATAGTTCATCTTGGACTCCATATTCATCAATCACCTTCTGAAAAATCTTCTGGGCATCTGAGTAGATCTGATTATTGTAAGCATCCATTGCTCGGTTGAAGTCATCAGTGACGGTCTGGCCAAGAATCGACTGAACAAACAGGATTGCGATTGTCAGGATATGGATATGATAATATTTATTCAGGTTTTTCAATATAATTCAAAGCTTGGGACGAATATCGTCTTTCTATGTTCCGGTTTTATTAATTGAACTTAGCCTAAATTTTCCAATTTTCTTGGGCTAAATATTGGTTTTAGAATGGTTAATGTCAAGAGAAATAATAAAATATAGCTTATCACTTAAAGAGATCGTTTAGAATTTGACGGTTACACAATGAATACAATGAGATAGTCTTAGTTTTTGTTTTTTAATATCATTATTTTTCTAATACGATTTAAGATTTATTAAAAAATAAGGAGAAACAATGAACATAATTCGAATATTATCAATTATCATCATTTTATTGATATTATCCCCTGTCAATTCTTTTGCTCAGATGTTTAAAATCGGAGCTGGTGGCGGAATAACACAGATTCTAGCGCCAGAGGGGCTTACTAATGAAGTATCAGAAGAAGGTTTGGGGTACTCTACAGAATGGAATGTGGGTGGAATTGTAAAAATAGATCTTCCGGCAATACCAATAACACCCAGAGGTTTTTTATTGTACCATTCTTTGTCAGGTAGTGGCAATCATGATGTGCTTGCAAAAACTTTAGCAGAACCTGATATTGAGAACACTCAATCGATTTTGGAGATTGGTGCCGGTATCCAATTTAATTTTGTGCCTGTTCCTGCAGGTATTGATCCTTATATAGCATTGGATTTAGCATATAACAATTTTGGTGAATTTACATCTACTCATCATGAAGTTGAAACTACGTCTGATGGATTTTCAAGATTCGGAGCTGGAATTGGATTCGGGACAGAAGTAACCATAGTACCATTGATAAATCTTGATTTATATCTAAGCTATAAAATGTTCAACCTGACCGGCAAAGAGGATAATGAAGATACTATGACTGCAGTTTCTCTTGATGCGTTTCTTATGTTCAACTTTTTATGATTCAATAAGGGGAATGCAATCTCATCGCATTCCCTTTTCTCTTTCATATTCTTTTAATATTCTTTTCCCAAAACTAAAATTATTTTTTCCTTCGAGAGTCGAAAGAGCTTCCATCAACCCACAAATTTTGCTTATTGAATTTCCTGCTTTAACGGCACCGTTAATATGTGAATAAAGCTGATCTTCAAATTTCATAACTGTCAATACTGCAACTACGCACATTTCACGTTCCCCGAATGTCAATCCTTTTCTTCCCAATACTTTTCCATAACCCTCAAGTACTAACCAGTCAGCCAGATCAGGGGAAAAATTTTTAATATTTTTTATGAGTTTTTCGAACTTGCTGCTATAAACCTTCCTGCAATTTGCTTCACCACGTAATCTGAAATTATAGAGATTCATATCAGCCGTAGCTTTAATTTTTTTTGAAGGATAAAATTCTTTTAACAACTTTAGAGAAACCAGGGCAGATGGATATCCAGTAAAAAGATAATTTTGTAAAAGTGCTTCGTAGATTTTTTTAAAAGGAATTCGATTAGATTTAGCTGCAGTAAGAAGTGCTTTGAATTCTGGATAATTACGCTGAGCAGATGAAGCTGTGATCAGAGGGAGCAAATAATTTCTGTTAACTACTCTAAACTTATTATGTATTGTTCCACCGCAGATTTAATGATTAATATCTATTGCCGGAATTAAAAACATCTTTTAGTATTTTTTATGAATTGAGTCGAGTGCGGAAGGCGGGACTTGAACCCGCACACCAATTAAGGTACTACCCCCTCAAGATAGCGTGTCTACCAAATTTCACCACTTCCGCAAAATTGAGTGGTAAAAATATGGTTGATGATTCTGAAAATCAACACATGCTGTAAAAGATAATTCATTCTATTAAAGTTTATTGCTCTTGTTCAATCTTTGGTTTTCGTTCTTTAAAAATTAATTTTCTAATCTCATCCTTAAAGTTTCGTTCAAAGATGACAAGTTTTGCAATTTGATCATAAGATAGAATGTCAGAAAGTGATGAGATAAATTCTGCCCGGTTTTTTTCCAACTGAATCTCCATAGAATTAATCTCATCAATTTTATGTTTCATTTCTTCATTAGTTGTTACCTTGCCGCTCTTAAAAATTAATTCCAATTCATTGATTTTATTTTCAATTTGAAGCTGGACTTTTTCCTGTACTTTCTTATGCTCAGCTTTTCTTGAAAAAAATCTTAATGTTGTTTCTTCATCCATTTCGAGAGTTTCTATGAGCTTTATCTTTTCAAGCTGTTCAAATCTTCCCTTTAGTTCTTCATTCTTCCATTTTCCTCTTTGTGAATAATTCATCCCGGAAAAGAAAACTAGCATTATTACTGTTAGAATTATTTTTTTCATAGAGCATCCTCTTCTAATAAATTTGCATTAATAATTTTTTGATAAATAACATCAGCTTCTTCAGCATTCAGACACAAAACTAATTCATCAAGTTCGATATTATAGGTTTCAGCAATTTCATTATCCACCTGAAGGTCCGATTCAATAATCGAAACTAAATCATCCTCAGAAAAATTTTCTGAGATAAGATTGTAAACCCCGGTTTCACCATTAATGATTTCCAACAATTCCATTTTCTGGTTCTCATCCAGTGATTTTGTAAAGTCTTCAATTTCAATTTGAGCATTAAAAAATGTTTTAATGATTGCAACCGAAATTATAAAAAGCATCGTCAGCCCGAATGCATAAGCTAGACTTTTTCTCAACGGGAATGATTTATTGGTATCTATTCGACTATGGAATTCAGCTAATGAAGAATTAAGATAACTTTGATCAAGTTTTAAATTTTTGAGATGTTCTGTCTCTCGTCTGACTCTCAAATATTTTTCGAATATTTTTCTTAGTTCTACTGATGACCTCAATTCTTCTTCAAACATAGTCCTTTCATCTGGTGAAAGGTCATTATCCAAATATTTAATTATTCTCTCATCGTTATTCATATTTATCCATTAGCTCTTTTATTTTTTTAAATGCATGAAAATAGTTTGCCTTTAAAGCACCCACCGATTTACCTGTTAATTTTGAGATTTCATCATATGACAGCTCATCAAAATTTCTTAAAATAAAAACTTCCCTCTGCTTTACAGGTAACTTCTGAAGATTCAACTCCATTTGGGCAAACCTTTCTTTCGATTCTATATTTTCAATGATATTATTGTAACCTTTGTATTTAGCGGAATCATCAGTACTGAATGTAATAATCTTTGTAAGTTTTTTTTTCTCTATCAGGTTCAAACTCCTTGTCGAAGTTATCTTGTATATCCAGGTGTACAATGAGGAATTAAAATTGAATGAACTTAATTTATTATACATAACCAAAAGAACCTGTTGAACTATTTCATGTGCATCATCATGATCTCCAAGCATTCTTCTCGCATGCCAGTAAATCTTATCCTGGTACTTCCGTACCAGTTTATTAAAGGCTTGCTCATCACCCGATAAATAGTCGCGTATGAGTTCATAATCATCCGCTTGTAAATTCATTCCGGAGTATAATTATTCCTAAATCGTTAAACAAAAATAAGTTGCTTCTGGTTTAAAAACGATTTCTGTTAAACTTTAATAAGCATCAGATTGTCTAAATGATAACAAATAACATTCTTGAAAGGACCTAAAATGAAACATAAACTCATCGTAATAGCATCGTTACTCACAATAATTTTCATGACTCAAAACTTAGTGTCACAAAACGTGGGATATAAACAAGGGAATCGGGATAAAGTCAACCTTTATCTTTGTGAAAGGTTGAATTTGACAGAGGAACAAACTAACCAACTTGAAGTTCTAAGATTAAATCATCAAAAAGAAATGATTGATATAAGAGCAGGTGTGGAAAAAATAGAGCTCGACCTTAAAGAACTTAAGTTAGCCGGCAATTATTCCAGAGAAGAATATTTAAATAAATATAGTGATATTCTCTCGGCACAAAATCAACTTAATCTTTCACGAGCAAATCACCAGATGGACGTTTATCAATTGCTGGATGAGAATCAAAAGATGGAATGGAATAAAATGACGAACAGATTTGCAGAATACAGAAAGCATAAGATTGTGAGAAAGATGCAAAACTTTTATGCAGAGTAATTTTCTTAATTGTTGAATAAGCTCTCTCCACAAATGCCGGTGTAAAAGCCGGCGTTTTTTAATCTAAGTTAAATCACCTGTTACCGGTCTCAAAACAATTTCTTCAGTTACCAGGTTATCTTTTTGCAAATATGCTGAAACAATAATATGAGCAAGACTATCTGGACTCATCATTCGTTCACCTTTTTCCGAACGTACTTCCTTTGACCACATTGCAGTTTCAGTTGCACCGGGAATAATATTTATAACTCTAATATTATGTTTTCTTACTTCTTCACGGAGTGAATTACTATATCCCAGTAATCCCATCTTCGAAGCTGTATAAGCTGAACTATTTGTGTAAGTTTTTTTAACTGCAAAAGAAAGAATATTAATAATAGTTCCGGAATTATTTTTAACAAATTTTGGAAGAACGGCTTTAATGGAATAGATAGAACCGAGAAGATTTACATTGATAATATCATTTATTTCATTGACAGAGTTTTCCTCAGCACTTTTAAATGAAGTGATGCCTGCATTATTTACAAGGCAATCTATTTCAAATTCACTGCTGATTTTTTTAAGTGTTTGATCAACATTTGCCGATGATGCAACATTACATGGAAAAGCATAAATATTTTCACCTTTTTTCCCAGCTTCATCCTTAAGCCGTTCTAATTCGTTTGCTCTTCTTGCCGAGATGAAAACATTACAACCAATTTTTGCAAATTCAATTGCGACAGCTTTCCCTATTCCTGAACTGGCTCCAGTTATCCAGATGTTTCCTGTATTTTTCATTATCACAGATTTTTCTGTGAGATCAGATTAAAAAATTCTGCTCTTGTTCGCGCGTCATCCTTGAAAACACCATGAACAGCACTTGTTGTAGCGGACGAATTTTGTTTCTCAACACCTCGCATCATCATACACATATGGAAAGCTTCTGCAACGACTGCAACACCCCGTGGATGAAGCCATTTATCAATTGTATCCGCGATCTGCTGAGTCATTCTTTCCTGAACCTGAAGCCGTCGGGCATAAATTTCAACTATACGCGGAATTTTACTCAACCCAACAATTTTTCCATTCGGTATGTAAGCAACATGAATCTTACCATAGAACGGAAGCAAATGATGTTCACACAAACTGTAAAAGTCAATATTTTTGACGAGTACCATTTCATCATTCTTTTCCTCAAAGACAGCTTTATTTAATATAATTGCGCAATCCTGATCATAACCTGAAGTTAAAAATTTGTATGCTTCTGCCACTCGGCTTGGTGTTGATTTCAATCCTTCCCGATCAGGATCTTCGCCTATCTGTGTAATAATTTCTTTTACAGATTTTTGAATCGCTTCTAAATTCAAATTTTATTCTCCTTTATATTCGAAATAATTATTTTCTGTTTCATATAATTTTACTGAATAAAGTTTTCCGTCTGGTAGTTTATCTACAAGTTCTTTCCAGATGGCAATTACAATATTTTCAGAGGTCGGCATTATTCCTTTTATAAAGTCCGTGTCCAAATTTAAATTTTTATGATCTACTTTCGAGATTATGTACTTATGAATTATCTCTTTTAAATCCTTCACATCAATTACAAATCCAGTATCAGCAATTACATTTCCAGCAACTACAACTTCTAAGATGTAATTATGTCCATGCCAGTTTGGATTGCTGCATTTTCCAAACAGTTCAAAATTTTCCTTATCAGATAATTCCGGTTTGAACAGCCTGTGTGCAGCCGCAAAAGTTTCTCTTCGAGTCAGATAAACTTTTTTTTCCATTATATTTCTTTCAATGCTTCCATTACTTCACCGTTGTGGTTATCAGCTTTAACTTTATGAAATATTTTTCTGATTTTACCGGATGGATCTATTATAAATGTCGTCCTCACAATTCCCATATATTTTCTTCCGAACAATTCTTTCTCTTTCCAAACATCGTACATATCAATAACCTTTCTTGTCTCATCGCTTAAAAGGTTAAAAGGTAGATTAAATTTATCAGCAAATTTTTTATGTGATTTAACGGTATCAGCACTGATTCCAATTATCTCAGCATTCATTTTTCCGAACTTCGGGAATTCATCTCTGAAATTGCACGATTCCTTTGTACATCCTGGTGTATCATCCTCTGGATAAAAATATAGAACGACAGCTTTACCTTTGAAATCGGAAAGTGAAATTGTTTTCGAGTCCTGGTTTTTCAATTCGAATTGTGGTGCCAAATCTCCAACAGCTGGAGCCATCTTTCCTCCGGGAGCATTAATTATTAAAAAGAATTAACAGGCTACTATTTAACTTATAAATGAAACAGCAGTATAACAATAAATTGACTTGATAGATTCAAATAAGTTTTTAGAATTGTTAAGAGTAGAAAAAATCTGAAAATAATTAATTTAACAAGCCGGACTTCTTACACCATTTATAGAATCCTTCTTCAAGCTGTTCAAAAGAGTCGATTGCAAAAAGGACCGGCTGAAGATGCCAGACATCGTATTCCTGTGTGACAATAGTTTCCGGATCGAATGGACGAACTTTCACCTGATCTGATAAAGAGTGCTGAACTTCCTTGAGTGATGACAGAATTCCTGCTCCATAAATTCTTCTTCCTTCAGGATTATTTATTAATCCGAATTCAACTGAAAACCAATGAAAAGTTTCAAGCTTTGTACGGTTCTTTCCTTCTGCGTTCAACGCAGCTTCACCAAATTTCTGATAGAAAGATGCAAAAGCTTTATTTGTCAACAAAGGCATGTGTCCGAAAATATCATGGAAAAGATCAGGTGCCGGTGTGTAATCCAATTCATCTTTACCCCTGATGTAATCTGTAGAAGGAAAAACTTTTCTTCTTAATAATTCAAAAAAATTCTGCGATTGGATTAAGCCAGGTACTCGTGCAACTTTCCATCCTGTCATTTTATAAAAGACATGACTTAAATCTTTAAGAGAAGGGATTTTATTATTTGAAAGATTCAAAGATTCTGTTCCATCCATATATTCATTACATGCTCTGCCGGGAAGAAATTTCATCTGCCTGTCGTATAAATATTTCCACGATTCCTGGTCTGTTTTCGGATAATCCGGATATTTAATTTTATCGTGCTCGGGAACAGGGCCATCAAGCCATTGTGGAATGCAACGAGGATCAATTCCTTCCTGTGCAGCTTTTTCATAGGCAGATAATTCAACTTCGGCTGGCTGGGCTTCTTTTTTCTGATCTTTCATGTCTTTTCCTTCTTTATAAAATTAAAAGACTTCTGGAGAAAGTTAATTATTAGCAGTTATTAATTCAATTACATAAACCAGATTAATTTTTCTTCACCGAGTAAAGTATTGTGGGCATCTCTTTACCTTTCAGCTTTATTTCATCGATCTTGCTGAATATAAATTCATTTCCTGAAGGTGATAGTTGTGAGAATAATTCATGCGAAACAAGTAAATATTCATTAAGCCTGTTACACTCGCTCTGAATTCGTGAAGCTGTATTTAATACATCACCGCTAAAAACAATTTCTTTTTTATATCCACCAACTTCACCTGTTATAACTTCACCAAAATGTATTCCGGCTTTAAATTCCGGCATCAATCCGTACTTTTGATTGTATTTATTTGCTGAATCTTTTATGGAAGCGCTGATATCAAAAAAACATTTAATGCAATTCAAGCTTGATTTACCTTTGTTGGTTTTCCATGAAATCGTTATTTCATCACCTACATACTGATAAATTTCTCCATCGTTCATTATTATCGGGTCTGCAGCATCATTAAAAAAATCATTGAGCATTTCAAAATATTTTT